>JAISZO010000008.1 GCA_031269105.1 Planctomycetaceae bacterium
TTGCAAATCGGACTTGACTTTTGTCAATATTTCAGCGATAATAGCTTCCTTGTTCATGAGAGCATCCTTTGGGTGAAAAACGTAACTTCTTGGTAACAATACTGTTACTGTCTCAAAAAGGAGGATTTTTGTCAATACTGCTTTGCCTAATGTGGAAACGACGCCCAAAATAATGGTCGTTTGATCTTATTAAATCGCAGACCGGCGGGGCGATAACGTTTTTTCATCGCTTGTTGATGACAGATGTGGCAACAAAAACAGCGCCGGATACGCGGCGCCGTTTTATGTGGTGGTATAATTGGTACGATGCGTTATGGTTCAGTAATGCACGCGTCCGGTTTTGTATCAGCGATAAAGGAAACAGCTCACGGTTTGGTAAGTTTCGTGTTGGATATTCTTGTGTTGAAAAACAATGAGGATATTGCAGATTATGAATAAACATCACAAATATGGTTCGCTCCTATAGTAAAATAAAATCATTAACTATATCGGATTCTGTAGTTGTAAAAATAGAATCACTCATGTTACGCACCCCTTGCGCGTTTCATTTTCCCCAGTTCGATCCATGCGGCTTTGGACGCCGCCCAGTCGATTTTCGCTTTGAGGGCAAAATGATTGAGTTTGCGAGCGAACTTTAACTTCTCCAATTTAATAGACGCCGCTAGCGAAGCAAATAAACGACGACTTTGCGTGGTTGCCGTTCTTGCCGGCGATTTTGCCAACGAAGCATTTTGTGATATTCCTCCCCGCTCCATCGTTTTTTCTAAAGCATTTTGAATTCTTCCGTAGAGAGTTCCAAATTTTTGCCGACCATATCCATTTCTCCCGTAGAACCGTCCTTGTTTGTCAAGACGAAAACGAGAACAAACCAATACCTTCCTACTGCCTGACAACTACTGCGTAACATAAGTTCTTAAAACAAAATCTCTGTACCTCTGTGAGAAAAACAAAATTTAACGATTTGTTTTCGCAGCCCGTTGCCGACGAGCAAAAAGAAAATTTTTCCGATAACGTTCAAAAAGATTTATTCCAAAAAAACGCTACAACGATAGCGTTTTCTGTAATAGTTACATATTTCTTATTGCAAAAATCGGTTACAAAGAAATTATTCCAGATAATATTTTTTTGTACAAAACCGTATTCTTACCATACCGAATTAAGTGCTATAGTATATCAGTGTTTTTAAGAAAAAGGTTTTAACGTTATGAGGAACGTAAAGATGCAAAATGATTTCTTGAAATTTTACTTACTTGGCTTCGCGATAGCCGCGTTTGGGTTGTTGTCCGATAATCTTGTTTATGGACAATTGCGTACGCCGCCCCGAAATGTTAAAGCTCTTGTTGTTGAATCAGACAATTTGAACGAGCGGGATTCAATTTGGCAAGCAAACGTCGAGACAAATTCCGCCGATTCTACAATAACCAAACAAGAAAAAATTCCGGCGATCAAAGTTGCGCAAAGTCAACCCGCTTATTTACAGCAAGCTGAATTGCAAAGTTCGCCGAATACAAATACGACGCAAGCGCTATCAACGCAAACCGTTCCTTCGACGTCCGTTCAGCAAACTTCGGAACAGATTCACGTGCGATCTATTGCTCCGGCGCAGATTGTCGGGTTTCCGCCGGGAATTATTCCGCCCGGTACAATTATTATTCCGGTAACGATCCCGCAATATACGCCGCCTATCGTAAATCAATCCGCTCAATTGGTTATTCCGCCGCAATTTCCTCAAATGTATCCGCCGATTTATCCGCAACCGTATTTTCCGCCGCAAAATATGACGGGATTTTATCCTTACGGAACGGGCTACGGTTATCCTTCTCCTCTTCCGCCGCAACCAGTTCAACAACCCATTCCGACGCGAATGATTTTGCCGGACGGCTCGACTGTCAGTATCAAACATTATATGCCGGGAAGTTTTCTCAGAAACGTTTGGCGCGCCGTAACGCCGTGATATTTTTATCGGATTTTTGAAACGGCGACGTCAAAATTGTCAATTATAACGAAACTGTTCATTGATAGATTTCGAAGTAGGATTTTGATTGTATCTTTGTTTTGAAATAACAATATTGTCGTTTTGTATTATAAAAATCAAAATTTTATCATTTTTTTTGAAAACTTTTTCTGTTTTTTTCTTATTTGCAGTTACAAAAAGTCTATTTTGTCGTTAAAATAACTATTGTTTTTGTCGCTCTTTTCATTTCATTGTTTTGAATTGACGAAATTCAGGTTTGCAAAAAACGAGAGTACAACATGCGCGTCGTTAATTTTGCAACCATGGAATAAAATGAAAAAGCGGAGCGGCGTTTTTATATTCCAGAACCTGTTTGAAATTTGCGGGGACGTTGAAAGTTCCGCTCAAATTTTCCTACCCAACAGTGTTCGCAACTTAAATTGGAGAAACAACTCATGAATCTAAATCGTAAAGAATTTTTACGAACGCTTGCATTAGCCGGAGCCACTGCCGCAACCGGTTCGTGGAACGGATTGAACGTCCTTGCTCAAACAAGCGAAACGAAAACGGGAGACGTTGAATTGGTTGCCGTTCTTGGCGGCGAGCCGGACGTTATGATCCAAAAAGCGCTGGAGAAATTCGGCGGGATTGGTAAATTTATCAAGTCGGGACAAACCGTGGTGATTAAGCCGAATATCGGTTGGGCAAGAACGCCGGAATATGCCGCCAACACGCATCCGCTTCTGATCAAAGAATTGGTGAAACAGAGTCTTGCGGCGGGCGCGAAAAAAGTGACGGTATTCGACCGCACTTGTAACAAAATGGAAGATTGTTACAAATTGAGCGGTATTGAAGCGGCTGTAAAAGAAGCGGGCGGTGAAATTGTTCCGAGCGATAAGGAAGAATATTACGCTGAAGTCGAATTACCGAAAGGTGTGAAACTCAAGAAAACAAAGATTCACAAAGCGCTTTTGGACGCGGACATTTGGTTCAACGTACCGATCTTAAAATCTCATGGCGGAGCGGGTTTGACAATCGCGCTAAAAAATTATTTGGGAATCGTCTGGGATCGTCAGCTGTTCCATCGTATTGACCTGCAACAAACGATAGCGGATGTTGCCACATGGGAAAAACGTCCTGTGTTAAATATCGTCGATTCTTACCGTTTGTTAAAAGCGCATGGTCCAACCAGCGGCGATATTAGCGACGCGGTGCTTGTTAAGAGTTTATTTGTGTCGCCCGACATCGTTGCGGTCGATACGGCGGCTCTAAGTTTATTCAATCAAATCGCCGAACAAAAAGGATTTAATAAACAAGAATTAAGTCGCGTCTCGCATATTCAACATGCTCAAGATTTGGAACTTGGTACGACCAATCTCAAATCGCTCAAAGTTGAAAGTATTCGCAGTTAGAAAAATTTTACTCGAACTGTAAACAGCATCTGTTTTTGAAAATACAAAAACAGTTTTATCAACAGACGACGCAGATTTACGCGGAGGAATTTTAAAAAATCTGCGCTAATCTGCGAAATCTTTTGATTCTCGCAATAGTCGCATTTGCTGTATTTTTCTTTCCGTTTCGGTTCTTTGGCGTTTCCGTCCGTTATTTCGCCGGACGTCAATTCTATGGCGGTCAACAAGAATTATCTCATTCAAGGGCAGTTCTAATAAGTTCAGTTTTTATAGAGGGTTTGATAGTTATGGGAAAGATATTATTTTTTCTCAAAGAGGCGAGAATTTTGTCGTTTTGAATGTCGGAAATCGTTCCCGACATTCATTCCTAACGTCTCTCGTTTACCTCTTTTGTCATTCTACACGAACTCTTCGCATCAAACACACCTATCGGCGCCTGTTGTAAACAACAACGCCAATCTGAAACGTCGCTCGCGTCTTACCGAAGCCTCGCATGATTTCATTCCCCGTCCTCATTTTCATCGCGCCAAAAATGTGTTCCACGCGACAACGAATCTTACTTTTTTTACGATTGTTTTCTTTTTGCTCGTCGATCAACGGAGGATTTCGATTGGCTTTTTCGCAAATTCGCGGAATGTCACCGCGTTCACGCAGCGCCGCTATAAGAGGGATGTAAGCCGAATCCGCCTACGTAAAATCCTCCGCCGTACAAGGCTTCCACTGATCCTCTTCGCTTCGTGCGGGGAAAAAATCCAAAAATTCATTGCTATCGTGAACCGATGCATCCGTGACGCAATCGTCGCGGATAAATTTATAACGAACGTTCGCGTTCACGTGATTCTTATAACCAAAATAACTCGCATTATTTTTTTTCGTCCAGCGAGCGTCACGTTTTTGTGCGGATTTTGCGTAAAGGATTCGGGAATCCCGCCTCTCTTGATTTGAGCGTTTTCCTCGCGACGATTGCGTTGCTTGGGAACTTCGACAAACGTTCCGTCAACAATACTACGTGCTTTGGC
>JAISZO010000025.1 GCA_031269105.1 Planctomycetaceae bacterium
AATTATTGCTGACCAGATACATTTCTCCCATAGAACCGTCCTTGTTTGTCAAGACGAATTTGCATAAAAGAACCGGTATTTCCAAGTCCTTCAGCCATACTTTCACGGGTTGTTCCGGAGTGAGCGGTAATTGGTTTAAACTGCTCCATGAACCTTTCGTACGGTCAGATGCCGCAAACTGACATAAGCGGTTACTTTTCCTATCCATCAAAAAATACTTCTTCAACCGATGGATAAAAAGCATGTTGTCCGAAGACGAAAACCAACTATCGGCTAACACCTATCGAAACGCAAGATGTTGCTGTTGCACGGCTTGGGCAATCATAGAACGCATCATTTCGTTATTTTTCAAACAAAATGAGATAAAAACAAGATTTTGTTTTGACTATTAAAAATCTAAAATATTTTGTGGAGATACTTTTGCTCAAAGGGCAGATTTGGCTTTCGGAGAGTCAAAATCAGCGCTTTGAGACGTCGGAAAATTCATGCTTACAATCTTTGGAACAATTTACGCGGGTTTTATCAAGGATCGTTGCTTGAAATGATCTTTTAATTCTATCTGTGAAAAAATCTAATATTTTTCCTAACTTTATTACAGCTATCGCCTTATATCTTTTTTGGAAATCGAGTAAAAGACAAAGGATTCTTTTCGCGGGGACTTTCAAAACCAATTTTTATCGATATAATTCTCCGAGTTTGGATTGACCCGTTTAAGAAAATCTTGAGATATTTCTTTTCGGAATAATTGTGTGAAAAATTTCGTGAACAATTAGCAAAATCTTTTGGGAAAGGTAATATGATGCAATCGGAAATCGACTTGAGCGTTTATGGTTTGTCGGTTCGGTGCGTTTTTCGGAATCCGTCGCCCGCGCGTTTATACGAAGACGCCGTCGCTCGTGAACAGTCTGCCATCGCTTCGACCGGCGCGCTGATCAACAATTCCGGCGAAAAAACCGGACGTAGCCCGAAAGATAAACGTATTGTCGAACATCCCGAAAGTTCGGGAAATATCTGGTGGGGTTCGGTGAATATCAAACTCAAAGAGGAAGTTTTTCTTAGCGCCCGTCAACGTGCGGTAGATTATCTCAACACGCGCGACCGGATTTATGTCATTGACGGGTTCGCCGGATGGGACGCAAAATATCGAATCAAAGTGCGGGTGATTTGCGAACGCGCTTATCATGCGCTTTTTATGCTCAATATGCTTGTGCGTCCTTCCGCCGAAGAATTGCGGGATTTCGGCAAGCCGGATTACGTTATTTTCAATGCCGGAAAGTTTATCGCCGATCCTCGCGCCGAAGGGCTGACTTCGCCGACCTGCGTTGCGTTGTCGTTTGAATGCGGCGAGTTGGTCATTCTCGGCACGCAATACGCCGGTGAAATGAAAAAGGGCGTGTTCACGATTATGAATTATCTGGCTCCGAAACAAGGTTTGCTCTCGATGCACTGTTCGGCAAATGAGGGGAAAAGCGGCGACGTGTCGCTCTTCTTTGGACTTTCCGGCACGGGAAAAACGACGCTTTCCGCCGAAGCCAACCGCCGATTGATCGGAGACGACGAGCATTATTGGACGGAGAACGGTATCGTCAATATCGAAGGCGGATGTTACGCGAAGTGCATAAATTTGCGGGCGGAAAGCGAGCCGGAAATCTTTCAGGCGATTCGTTACGGTACGGTTCTTGAAAACACGGTCTATGACGAAACGACGCGGGCGGTCGATTATGACGACGCGTCGCTGACGGAAAACACCCGCGCATCGTATCCGGTGGAATACATTCCGAACGTCAAAATACCGTGCGTCGGCGGGAGTCCGAAGAACATCATTTTTCTGACCTGCGACGCGTTTGGCGTCATGCCGCCGGTCAGCCGTTTGTCGCCGGAACAGGCGATGTATCATTTTATGAGCGGTTATACGGCGAAAGTTGCCGGAACGGAAGTTGGCGTCACCGAACCGGAAGCGACGTTTTCGGCATGTTTTGGAGCGGCGTTTCTCGTGTGGCATCCGGCGAAATACGCGGAGATTCTCGCGCAAAATATGGCAAAATACAATACGAAAGCGTGGTTGGTGAATACCGGTTGGTCGGGCGGCGCGTATGGAGTCGGCAAGCGGCTTTCCATCAAATATACGCGGGCAATCATCGACGCGATTCATTCCGGCGAACTGAACAACGCTCCGACAATACGCGACGACGTTTTCAATTTAGACGTACCGACGGTTTGTCCCAACGTGCCGAACGACGCCTTGATTCCGAAAAATCTCTGGACAGACAAAGCGGCGTTTGACGCGACCGCAAAAAAACTCGCCGGATTATTCCGTCAGAATTTTGCCAAATATGAAGACGTTGCCGATGAGAAAATCAAAAACGCTGGACCAAAGTAATCCGAAACGCAAGAGAAAAATTCCAAAGAGATTTTCTATAAAAAGAAACGGGACGGTTTCAGACCATTCCGTTTCTTTTTTTAGGGCGGTTCTAATAACCTTCTCTCCTCCTTTACAAGATTGAGAGCGTCCTTTATGATTATCTTTTAGAGTTTTTAGTCCGTCCGTTCCTTTTATTTACTCATGTTACGCACTATCGGCAAGTTTCATTTTCCCAGCTCGATCCATGCGGCTTTGGAAGCCGCCAAGTAGATTTTCGCTTTGAGAGCAAAATGATTTAGTTTGTGGGTGAACTTTAGCTTTTCCAGTTTAACATACGCCGCCGGCGAAGCAAATAAATGATTATCTCATGTTACGCAGTAGTTGTCCTCCAGTGTGAAGGTATTGGTTTATTCTCTTTAAGAATTTTTATTGCCGAATTGTTCCTAATCTGGTAAACTGTGCGTCCCCGTTGGTACGTTTTCCCGAAATTTAAGAAC
>JAISZO010000035.1 GCA_031269105.1 Planctomycetaceae bacterium
GCGTCAATGATTTTTGCACGACGCAAAAGATTTGTGCATGACGCAAAGGAAATATTCCCCCCGAATCCATCGGAGAATAATGAGGATTTCAAGAAAAGATGCGGGCGTTCAAGTCGCCCTTGAATAATTCTTACTTTTGCACTATTATAGTAAGCGCTTGGTTTCTATTTTATTTTTTATTATTCGACAAGACCATTTCACAAGAAAAATTTTATGTCCAATTATTCCATTCCGTCCGTCAATGATCTTTTGTCTTCGCCGAAATTGAAGGCGTTGGCGAATCGTTTTAATCCCGTTGCCGTTTTCAATACGGCAAAAAGCGTTCTTGACGAAGTCGCAAGCGAAGCGAAAAGCGCCGCGTTGGAGCGACGTTTTCCCGATATTTCCGAATTGACCGAGCGAATCGCATCGCGATTAAAAACGACGCCGTTTTCTAAAACTGTCCCGGAAATTAACGCAACCGGCGTTCTTTTTCCTGAATCCGCGCCGTGTCAACTTCCCGTTCAGGCGATTGACCGATTGATAAAATCGTTCGGCGGCGAATATGAGAAAACGCCGCAAAACAAATCAAACGGCAATTCGGAAAACGCTGCGGAAAATCCCAAGACTTCAAAACATAAAACGGCGGAAGAAATGATTGGCGAATTGACCGGCGCGGAAGACGTTCTTATTGTCGGCAATCACGCCGCAGCGTTGATTTCAGTTGCTTCCGCGTTTTCCGCTCATAACAGTATCTTATCGTCGCACGCCGACCTTTATGAAACGCTTGCCGGTTATCGCGTGGAGGAGATTTTTGAACAAGTCGCAACCGCATGGGTGACTTCCGTAGGAACGGCGGTTCGCGTAACGCCGGAAGATTATCTCCAAAAGATAAATGGCGAATTTGCGTTTTTATACGCCTCGAACGGAAACGACGCGTTTTTTTACGAACCGCAAAACAGACCGACAATTTCGCAATTGGCGGAAATTGCGAAAAAACGCGAATTGCCGCTTGTGTTCGACGTGGAATGGGGAGCGTTTCATTCTGTCAAAGAATATGGACTTGGCAACATTCCGACTTACCGCGATTTGATTCAGCAAGGCGCGTCGTTGTTGATTTTGTCGTGTGGCGGACTGAATGCGTGCGATTTTGCAATCGGCTCGACCGAAAACGCCGAAAATCCAAGAGCGAATTCATGGCGGCGGCATTCTTTAGCGGCGATTGCGGGCGGAAAAAAATGGGTCAATCAAGTCCGCAAATCGGCGTTGTTTTCGGCGTTTATTCCGGCGTCGCACGAAATCGCGGCGCTGGAAGCGATATTGCAGCTTTTCGAATCGCGTAACACGGCGGAAAACGAGATTCCGCTTTGGCGGCTTTTGAGTACCGAACAAGAAAATCTCCGTCTTCGCGCCGACCGCATGGCGTCGCAGCTTGCGGCGGTTTCCGGCGTCGCGGACGCCGTTGCGGTTTCATGTCATGCGTGCTTAACGCCGTTGCGACCCGGTTACGTTATTCCGTCGCAGCAGGTATTGATCACGCTGGAATCTCCAACGGCGGCTGAACTTCTCGCGGCGCTGGCGGCATATTCGCCGGGAATTGCCTGCTCGCTTGTCCCGGAACGTCTCGACAAAATCGCCGTCAATCTCCGTACCGTTTTTGCGAAATACGACATGCTGATCATTGAAACGTTGACGGCGTGCCTGACGCCCGCAAATTGATGGGACGCAATCCTGTTTTTGTTCGCTGAAAATCGGAAGACGTCGGTAAAATATAAAGATCGTTATTTGCGATTCGTGGTATCTTGGTTTGTGATTTCCTTAATCTCTGATAAACCCATTTTGCGGCGGACGCGGTTGGCGTCTTCCGGCATGATGTGATAAATGTAAATCGAATAACCGATCTTGTCAGCCGGTTCAAAGTTGAGAAAATAGCGGTACTGCTTCTCGCGGGCGTAAAGATGGTTGACACTTAATGCATACCAGCCGGGCTGCGGATCATTCGCAGACGGCATATTTTGGTGTGGAATTTTTGTCAATTCAAGCGGGTAACTTCCCCAATAGGCAACTTTCATCTCTTTCGCTTCAGGATGACTTTGATACCAACGTTCCAAATAAAAAAGGTCTTGCCCCCAATCGATATTGGAATCAAGGAGATGACGCGCGCCGTTGCGCGGTCCCGAATCAAGAAGCCATTTCGTTTTTTGCCAAAATGTTTTCTTTTGCCAAGCGGTTTCAGAAATTTCCGGCGGCGGTTTCGGATAGTTTTTATCTTCCGGCGTCGGCAGAATCGCGGCAAGCTCATTGAAGTAAGACAAACTATGCGGATAAATTGACAAACTGCTGAAGATTGACCATGCAAGTAAAACGCTTACCGATGTTGCAATGATCGGACGTTTCATCGTGAACGCTTTTCCGACTTTGCTGATCCAAATGAAGAAAAACGGCAACGCCGGAATGATGTATCGTGAATGAACGGAAAAACCCGTTTGACTACTGACAAACGCAAGTAAAACAATTCCCGGCAAAAGGACAATCATTTCATCGCGTCCTGAAACGTTGTAGCCCTTTTGAAAGAACGTGCAAAAAATCGCAAGCAAAAATAATCCGATTGTTCCCAACGGCGTTTTGATAAGCAACGCGTAAAGATAATAATGCCGCCAGCCATGTTTCGACCATTTGCCGCGCAAGTAAGAAGGCAAACCGCGTTCAAAGTCAAGCCGTTGGGCGTCGATTCCTTGAATGAAATTTGACGGCAATAATATCGGAAGATATGCAAGCGGTGTTTTTTCAAATCGGTTTCCGCCGCTTGTTGGAACGTCGGCAAGCGTTTTGCAACCGGTGAATAATGTCGTTTGAAAGCGATACGAACCGAGAAGTTTTCCCGTTCCTTCAAAGAGATAGCCCATATTGATGATGAGAATGCTCATCGCGAATATCACTGTAAGTTGTCTTGTTTGTTGCAGCCAAAGATTTTTTGTCAGCGTTTTGATTTCCGGCAGACGATAAATCAACCACATTGCAAGAAACAACGGATAAAAAATCAACAGCGTGAATTTCGTGAGTTCCGCAAGTCCGAGAATGATTCCGGAAATAAACGCTTCCAGTATTTCGGGACGTTTTAACCATTTCCAGAAAAAATAAACCGAAGTCACAGCCAATGCTGCGGAGGGAACATCGGGGGAAATCAGCGTTCCATGTCCAAGAATAAATGGTGAAAAAATCCAAAGCAGACCGACAACAAAAGCGGAAAGGCAATTTGATTGAAAATCACCACTCCAAACAAAACAAACAATCAATCCCATTACGAGAAAAACCGATAATGCGATTCGTCCATAAATGAGTAATTTACGGTGATGGGAATTTTTCTTTACAAAAACATCATTTGCTTTGTATTCCGAACGTCCGAAATGAGAATATCCCAAATCCGCAGGTGTCGCGTATTCGGCTTTGAGTAAGACGCTCGGCAATGCGCTAATCATATTGGCAAGCGGCGGATTGACATGAAACGGTGAAAAGTCGCTGGAAATCAGGTTGATTTGTCCCGAAGCCAGCCGCCCGTATTCATTAAAAACACATGCCGAATTTGTAATGCTTATTACAAACAGTATTACAAACAGTATTGCATACCCAATAATTCCAATACCCTTACATGTCATTATTGTTTTGGGTAAGAGGAAGAAGGAATGGAAACTAAAAAAGTTATAGGAACACAAACATAAGGTTGTTGAGGATGATCTGTCGTTATTATAAGAATATCTTGTGTATTTTCAGATTTGATTCTATCGTTAATTGTAATTACATGTATATCTTGTTGCTTTAAATTATTGTTTTCAGGAAGAATGACTTGACATGATGAATTTTTAGTGGTGGCAGAAAGAACATGAAAAGGAATATCACAATTTAATATAATATCTGCCTTTAAATCTTTTTCATTAATACAATTAAAGAACAACTTTTGTGGATAAGGATAAATATATTGTTTTGCTTTCCAAGTCATTTTTTTCTCCAAGAGCATGTTGTCTTTTTTAAGAGTAAGTAAAACATCATATTCTCCATTTTTAAAAGTTGATTCTTGTGGTAATGGACAATTTAGCGATAAAATATAATGTTGGTCATTTTTTCTAATCCCCAGTTGACTTTGTTCTTTATCAGCAATATTAATGTCTTTTTTTAGATTTTGAAAATTTCCAATCGCACTTAAAGTAATCTCGCGTTTTTTTTCATCCAATAATGAATAAGAACGACATAATATTGGTACATTTACACTTTTTCCAGGTGGACAAAAAATTTCACCTTCTTCCTGTAATATGTCAATTTTAGGATAACAATCGGCAACCAATTTATAACTTATATATTTAGGATAAGAAAGGTTGGTTTTTATCAAAACAGTTTCTGAACGATTTTGGCGCGCATAAGACAAATCATAACTTATTTCAATCTTCGATGTTTGTTTTGGCAATACTCTATTTTTTTCAATTTTACATGTTGTACAGCCACATGACGTACTTTCTATTTCTAAAGCAGCTGTTTCTGATGTTTGGTTTTCAAAAACGAAAAAATGCGATAAAATTGTTATTTGTTGTTCATTAGGTTCCATGAAAAACGGTGAATAGGAATACTCTTCTTCCAAAATAGTTTGTATTGCATTTTGTTTACAACTACAATTCAATGACAGCAAAAGTAAACTGCTAATGATTTGGATCAATAAAGGAATTTTAATCATGTGAACTCTAATTCTGAAAAATTAAAAATTGAAGTACGTAAGTAACGCACAATCCTAATGTTTACTTTTTACGTTCTTTATAAATTTTAAATAAAGCTAATAAGATTAGAGTAATACCAATTATAACTAACGTGCCACGTAAAAATAAATATTTATTGCCCGTCGTATTTTTATTAGTAATACCATAATCCACTCCCGGTTGCATAAAATCATTTTCAGAAATACTATCAATGTCAACTATTCCATTTTGAGGAATGCTGTTCATGCCAACAAGTGATTGATTTTGTTCTAAAATTAAATAAAAATCCTTTTTTTGAGGAAAACGTTTTCCAATGTCTTTGCTTTCCCACTCAGAAGTAATCCAAATTTTATTATTTTTATCTGCAACTTTATAAGGTCCACTTACATTTCGAACTTTTAAAGGAACCAATAGACCATTTATTTCAATCCAATTCATGCCACAAACTGTATCGGTAAATAATATGTTATTATCATTATTGTATTCATTCAATTCAATTTTTTCTATAATTGGAAATTTTGTATTAACTTTAATCGTAATATCTTTCAAAAAATAACTTTCTCTGCTAGTATTTGAACGTAATGAAATAATTACATGAGAATCATCCGTTTTTTTTATCACTGGGCTGCCGGTTAAAGTAGTGTTTGTCGGAATATTATTAATTGGTTTTAAAAATAAACACAAAGGAGAATTTAAAGCAGATAATTGAGGGCACACTTCGTAAGGATTAGAATGAATTTTATTCAAAGTTCCTGATGATGGATAATCTTTTCCTTGATCATTATTATATGAAATCCAAAATTGATTATTAAAAATATCGTCCGAAGAACGGTTTAAAAAACTATTGGAAGATACTTTTGTTGGCAATTTTTTATAATTTACTGTAAAACGAATTTTATCTTTATCTTTGCAAAAAATTCCAGTAGCTACAACATTGTTGTTTGACAATTCGGATATATTGGCATCATTTTCTGAATAAAATGCTTGTCGCTTGAACGTATAAGTAGAATATACCTGAAGATTTTGAATCCATGAAATTCGTCCTTCTTCAAAAACATGAAATGTATTATGAAAAAAATCATCTTGGGCTTTTGCTGTGTATAAGATGATGTTTATACTCAAATAAATTACAACAATTAAATTAAAATATCTTGACATTATAATGGTCTTGTTTCCTAATTAAATTATCACAAAAATCGGCAATCCTTTTTTTGTAAAGTGATTCAAGATTTTGCATCTCACTTTTACTTCGGTATCTTGCGATTCTTTGTTTCTGTTTT
>JAISZO010000045.1 GCA_031269105.1 Planctomycetaceae bacterium
ATGGATAATCACAAGGTAGGCAATGTTTCGCCGAAACATTGCGTCGGCGATAGCCGACTTGACCCTGTGGGCGGACGGAAATTGGAAAAACGGCTCAACCGTTGCGACCGTGGGTGAAAATCCTTCGGCGAAGGGTTTTCACCCACAGTCGCCTACCTTTAGGTTGATCCGCTTTTAACGAAAATTCCACTGATATATTACCTAAAACCCTATTTTTAAGACAGAATTAACAAAATTTGCAGGATTGACAAAGGAGAAAATTATTTGTAGATTCATAATATATCAGTGGAATTTTTATTTTGACTTAATAGCTCATGTTACGCACCATCGGCGAGTTTCATTTTCCCCAGTTCAATCCATGCGGCTTTGGAAATTTTTTAAAAAGACAGCGTTCTACAATAAATATTACGAAAAGTTTGCAGATTTCACGCAAGCCTGTAAGGGCTTTTTTAAAAACATAAAAAAGCACGAGCATGCATTACGCACTTTACTCGCCGAAAATTTTCCTATTCAAAAAAATTAAAAAAACGAATTTTAAAGTGTGAAAAGTATAACCATCAAGCAAACGGGATAAACCGGTCGCCGTTGTACGACCAACACTGCTCAATAAATAATCCGTGGACAAATCCAATCGGTCATCCATGATAAAAAATTGTACTCCTGTCTTGGGGGGCTTAAATTTCGGGAAAACGTACTAACGAGAATGCGGAGTTTACCAGATTAAGAACTATTCGGTAATAAAAATTCTTAACGAGGACAAACCAAGACCTTCCTAATGGAAGAAAACTACTGCGTAACATGAGTTACGCTAAAGCGTTTAACGATAAAATTTTTGAGTTTCAAAAGGCGTGGGGATATGAAACCAAAGCGTTCCCGACAAAACCAAGCGACGAAAATGTTGTTACAGTCGCAAAAGAATTGCTGATAAAGTACGAAAAAGATTTCGACTGAAAAATTGTAAAGAGTTTAACGACATGCAAACAAGCAACACCGGACGACATTTGATCGAAATATTGGCGTTTGAAAAATAAAAAACAATGGCAGGGAATATCAAAAAAACAGGAACGCATTTTTTAATCGGGTATTACAACCCATAAAAAATGCTTAACCTGCCAGAATCAACAAAATAAAGTTTCAGCGAAATAAAAAACTGCTCTTGTCGCGTTTTGAATTTTTTGCTACGATTTCGCGTTGATAAGCAAAAACGTAAATTTTCGGAGAAAAATGATGATTCAAAACGTTCAAACATTTTTGCGTCGTATTGGTTTGGCGGTTATCGCCGTCTTATTTTTTACGGGCGCTGGATTCGCTGAAGAAAATACGGCGGAAAAATATCTGTTTCGTTATAAATTTTGTGTCGGCGACGTGCTGAAATGGAACGTCGTATCGCAAATTAATATGTTGACGACGAAATCCGGCGAGCGGGAATTTACGGAAACGTACAGCGGATCGACTAAAGTTTGGAAAGTTCTCGAAGTTGATGAAAACGGAACGGCGATTCTCGAATATAGTATCAGCGACGTTGACATGAAAAATAAAACGTCTCTTGGAGCCGAAGAGAAAACGTATAACAGTAAAACCGACGACAAGCCGGCGCCGGAATTTCACGACGTGGCGGAAGCGATTGGCAAGCCGCTTGCGCATTTCACGATCAATACGCGCGGCGAATTGCTCAAAAAAGTGCGAAAATTCAAATACGCCGACTCCGCCGAAGAAAATCGCATCACGATTCCGACGCCGGAAAATCCAATTGCTCTCGGCGAATCGTGGGATTATCCGAAAGAAATCATGCTGCCGCAAAAAGACGGTACCGTTAAAAAAATCGCCATTCGGGAACGTTACACCTTGAAAAGCGTGAAAAATCAAATTGCGACATTTGATTTCAAAACGATCGTTTTAACGCCGCTAACGGACGACCGCGAGTCGCAAATGCAAATACTGGCGAAAATCAAAAACGGTACGATTCAATTCGATATGAAAAACGGCTGTTCGATTCGCCAGCAACTCGACGTTGACCGAAGCGTTGTGAATCCTCCGCAAATGCGGCAAGGAAGCGTTACTTACAAATCTCGTTTTATTGAAAAATATTTGCGGGAAGAAAACTGAAGAAAGTTAAAAGATAAAAGCAAAAAACTAAAAATTTCGCAAGCGGAAGGTATCGCTCTGTGATTAAAATAATCGTTTGCCCAACTTTCAACTTTCAACTTTCAACTTTCAACTTTTAACTTTTAACTTTTAACTTTTAACTTTTAACTTTTAACTTTTAACTTAAACGGTGTTTCAAACGCTTTCTTCACAACAAAGAGACGACGAAGTTATTGAGCAAATTCACGGATTTCGGGATTGGTTGAAACGTCTTTTCATTTCCGCCGTCGAGCATCTTGGCGATTTGGCGATGTTTGCGTCGTCAACGGTTTATTGGCTTTTCACGAAAGGTTGCCGTGCGGAAACGTTGATTCGCGCAAGTTACAATATCGGCGTTTTGAGTTTGCCGGTGGTGATGCTGACCGGTTGTTTTATCGGTATGGTTTTGGCGGTGCAATCGTATCCGCAATTTCGGATGGTTTCGCTCGAATCGCGTTTAGGCGCGGTGATTAACATGTCGCTTGTTCGCGAGTTGGGACCCGTGCTTGCCGCGACAATGCTTGCCGGACGAATCGGCAGCTCGATTGCCGCCGAACTCGGAACGATGCGCGTAACCGAACAAATCGACGCGTTAGCAAGTATGGGAACGAATCCGGTTTATTATCTTGTCGTGCCGCGCGTTTTGGCGTGTCTGTTTTTGATTCCGGGATTGACCGCGATGGCGGATTTGCTTGGCGTACTCGGCGGCGCGTTGTACAGCGTGTCGATTCTCGGAGTGGAATCGCATTCGTATTGGTATTATTCCAGCGAATTTGTCGGACGCTTTGATCTGATTGCCGGTATGATCAAAAGTATGTTTTTCGGCGGAATTATCGCAATCGTCAGTTGTCATCAGGGATTCAACTGCGATCCCGGCGCGGAAGGAGTCGGCAAAGCGGCGACCGCGTCGTTTGTTTTGTCGTTTGTCGCGATTCTTTTCGCCGATTTGATGCTTGGAATTATGCTCGACGGTTTCTACAGTTTATTCTGGTCGCCGCCGCCGCTGATTTGAGAATGGAAGACGAAAAAGCGTCAGCCGCCGGCGTGGTTTTCAACAATAGGTTACCTCAAACGACCGCATCTTTTCTTGAAATCCGCATTTTCTCCAATTGATTCGGGGGAATATTTCCTTTGAGTCATAAAAAAATCATTGACGCTCGTTTGTTTTTTCTCAATTTTCGGTCTTTATGCTTCCATCTTCCTCTTGCTTTATCCCTTGACCTTTCCGCATTTCAATAAACTCACATATCGGCGCTTATTATACGTCAGATTTCGCAGACCAATCTGAAATTTTGCTCTCGCTAGACCAATTGTCCTCAACGTTTCATTGCCAACCCGGCGCTTCATCGCGCCGAAAATGTGTTCCACGCGACAACGAATCTTCGACTTCATTCGATTGTTCTCTTTTTGCTCGTCGGTCAGCGGATGATTTCGAGAACCCTTTTCGCAAATTTTCGGATGGAATCCCCGCTTTATCAACTCCGCCTCGACGTCTTTGCCGGAATATGCTGAGTCGGCGTGAACGTCTTCGCGTTCGAAGGCAGCAAATCCAAAAACGGAACGCTATCATGAACCGCCGCGTGAGTCACGATAAAATTCCGGTAATCTATCAGTGGAATAATTCTTCAATGAGATTGAGTTCATTTTCGACCTGATTTTTTTACAAAACAACAGAAACAGAAGCCCGGAGCGGTAGCGACGGGAAAATCCCCTCGCTACTGTTCGGGGCTTCTGTTTGGTTTCTGTTTTTCTACTCTATTTCGTTGTAATTATTCCACTGATATATTACGAAAAAATGTATTGTTAGTAGAGAAGCAATACATTGCTTCTCTACATTACATATTTTATTAAATCATCAATCAAATAAAATACTTGCCGACGTATTATTCCGGTTGTTTCTTCGGTTTTGTTGCCTTTGATTTTGCGAATCAGTCGGATTGTTTTTCACCGGATCGGGAACGTTGACTTTCGGAAGGTATTGCGACAGTTCTTTTTTCACTGAGGCAAAATCTTCTTTCGAGGCAAGATTATTCCATTCTTTCGGGTCATTTTGTTCATCGTAAAGTTCTTCGCCGCCGTGATTGTAACGGATATACCGCCAATTTTTCGTCCGCACGGCGTGATTGTTAACCCCATACGTCATCACGGCAACCGTATCGGTTTTGTCCTCTGGATTTTCCAACAAAGAACGAATACTTTTTCCCTCCAATTGTTGTGCGGGAAACGGGATTCCGGCGAGATCGCAAAGCGTCGGGTAAATGTGCATGAAATCCGTCGGCGCATCGGTTTTTATGCCGACCGGCGTCAATCCCGGAACTTTCCAAATCAACGGCGCACGATTCGCTTCTTCCCACAACGCAAATTTTCGCCAATGTTCTTTTTCGCCGAGATGCCAGCCGTGATCGCTCCAGAAAACGACAATCGTGTTTTCTTTGTATTCGCTTTTTTCAAAAGCGTCTAACAATCGTCCGATTTGCGAGTCGCTAAACGCAATCGCCGCTAAATATCCTTGTACGGCGTTTTTCCAAAGTCCTGATTTCAAGATATTCGCGTGATCGCCTTGTCGTTTTGCCAACGCGATTCCTTCCGGCGGAACGTCGTCTAAATCATTTTCTTTCACTTCCGGTAAAATGATTTTGTCGAGCGGAAACAAATCGTAATACTTTCGCGGAACGTTCCACGCCATGTGCGGCTTAATCAAACCAACAGCAAGAAAGAACGGTTGATCGTGTTTTTTTTGAAGTTGTTCGATTCCATACTGTACAACGTGATAATCGGTCAAATCTTCATCATTGCAATCTAACGGACGAAACTTGATACCGCCGACGCCGTCCGCGTACAAATCGTCTTCATCCGTCGGCGTAGTTGTCGGCGCGGAATTACCGATAAGTTTTTTACCGTTGAGATTCAGGTAATCGTTCCAACCGTCCGGCGCGGGATAGCCGCCGTGATAAATTTTACCGGAGCCAAACGTTTCATAACCGTTTTGCTGAAAATGTTTTTGAAGCGTTACGACATTTTGCGGCACGATTTTTCGCCAATCATGTCGATTTTCGTAAACGCCGGTTGTTGAAGGACGCAAACCGGTCAGTAGCGCCGTTCGCGACGAATTGCAAACGGCGGCGGCGCAGTATGCCCGCGTAAACGCGACGCCTTGCGTCGCAAGCCGATCAATATTCGGCGTTTTTGTTTGCGGATGAGCGCCGATATATCCAACCCAATCGCGCATGTCATCCACCGCAATAAACAGAATATTCGGACGCTCCGCCGCAACGCTCCATTGTCCTAAAAACAAAGACAAGAATACTGTTAAAATCAATTTTTTCATGTTTATAAATTTTTTTATTGTTATAGGGATCGCGCAAATAAAATATTCAATTTTGATTGATTTCAACGTAGAAAGTAACGTTAAATTACTGAATATTTTATTTGCGCAATCCCTTGTTATTTATTATTTTTCCCAAAGCCGCAAAGAGTTTATTTTTTATTTTTTAATATTCTTTGCGGCTACGAGAAAATATCTTATAATTTTTACTTCGCCAAACGAAGCGGCGGAACGCTGCGTTTTGATTCGCGGATGGATTTATAAATCGCTTTCAATTCTTCCACCCGATTTTGTTGACGCGGTCTTTCGACAAGGTTTGTCGCCTCTTTCGGGTCTCTCTCCAAATTTACGAGAAATTGCGGTTCATCTTCCAAACCAAACAACAGTTTCCAATGATTTTTCAACACGGCATGACCAATACCGTCAAAGCCCTTATCTTGAGCCGCTTTAGCACGGGAATTTCTAAACGCTTGTTCCGGTCGGGGACGATTACGAAATTCTTCCGGTACTTTTGAAGTAAGCGGAAATTCAATATCCGAACCCGGACTCGATTGCACCAACAAGCTCTCGCGAATCGGTTGGTCTTCGCTTTGTGTTCCAAGCAGAACAGGAAGGAAACTCACGCTGTCCAACGCTTGATCTTCGCCCGGTTCCACGCCTGCAATCTCCGCAAATGTCGCGGCAAGATCGTGCGTTCCAATCACTTGATTCGTCGTCGTTCCCGGTTTAATTTTTGAACCGGCTTCCGTGTCGTCGCCCCAATGCACAATAAACGGAACCCGCGTGCCTCCTTCCCAAATCGTGGATTTATTACCGCGCAATCCGCCGACTGCGTCGTGTCCGAATTTTTCCAACTTGCCCGCGGGAATACCGCCGTTATCGCTTGTTACGATAATGATTGTATTCGCATACAAATTTCGTTCTTTAAGAACTTTGACAAGTTGACCGGCGATGATCTCGGTTTCAAGAATCATATCGGTTTGAGGAGTAATCGTTTCGCCTTTAAGTTTTTTGTCGAAAAGAATTTCCGCAGGCGTATGCGGTCCATGCGCGCCGTCGGTGTTGAAGTGAATCAAAAACGGCTGACGTTTTCCTTCCGCTTTGTTCTTCGCAAGAACGTCGTCAATGAACGCGGTTACCTTTTCGGTAAGCGTTCTTCCGACGTCGGCGCTATCCCAATCGGAATAACCGGGACCATCGGCGGTAACGACCGAACCTCCTTTTAACGGTCCCGCTTTCAGCGGAACTACGTTCTTCGGATCGCCGACAAGAATATTATTTTCATAATAGACGTAAGGGAAACTCTGATGACCGCGCGGAATAATATAGGAGTAGTCGAATCCCCATTCTATCGGTCCTTCTTTTAATTTTGACGAGAAATCCGGCGTCTTATCGTCAATCATCTTTTCGTAAACCAAACCGAGATTGGCTTTGCCGAAAATTGCGGTTCGATAGCCCGCCTGTTGCAGAAAATGTCCGAATGTTTTTTGACCGGGCAGAAACTGCGTATCGGTGTGCCAGTTCCAATCGCCGGCGGGATAACGTCCGCGCCAAGGGTAATTTCCCGTCAACAAAGCGTACCGCGTCGGAGCGCACAAGGCAGCCGGCGTGTGGGCGTGGTTGAATCTGACGCCGGTTTTCGCCAATTGGTCGATTTCCGGCGTTTTAATTTTGCTTTCCGGGTTGTAGATTGAGTAATCTCCCCAGCCGACGTCGTCGGTGTGAATCAGCAAAATGTTTGGTTTGTCCTTGTCCGCCGCATACGCAAACGTTGCGGTCAGGGCAAGTGAAGCGAGCGTCAAAGCGACAACTCTCATAGCGTCCTCCTTTTGAAAAGAGTGGTTGAAAAATGTGTTGTTGCTCTTTATATTAAAGTGTTGTTGTTTTCGATATTAAAGCCGACGCGACAACGTTTCGGCGAAACGTCGCCTTATGTTGCCAAACGTTTAACGAAAATTTCCCTGATATATTACTTTGATCTTTCAGTTAAATTCTCCCCAAACGTCGGGCGCCTGAAAATCTTTGGGAAGCGGTTTATTGTCAATTTGCGGCACGGCTTGTTTGGTATAATAATCCAATCGTTCCTGCAATTCTTTGAGTTTTTCAGGATGAGATTCGGCAAGATTGTTTTTCTCATACGGATCGTCCGCCAAATTGAAAAGTTCCGCTTTTTCATTATCTAACGCTTTTCGTTTTCCGGCAATAATTTTCCAATCGCCGACTCGCAACGCGCCTCCGGTCGGAAGCGCGTATAAAATTAATTCTTTTCTTTCCAACGGTTTGTTTTCCAAAAAGACGTCTTTTAAGTCCGCGCCGTCCAACGGAAGTTTTTGTTCCAACGACGCGCCGGCAATATTCAGCAATGTCGGATAGAGATCAACGGCATGAGCGACTTGTTGAGAAACCGTACCGGGCTTAATTTTTCCCGCCCACGCGACAAATGCCGGAACGCGAAGTCCGCCTTCGTACAAAGTTCCTTTTCCGCCGCGTAACTGTCCGTTATCGGTGACGACTTTCGGCTGCGGTCCGCCGTTGTCGCTGGAAAAAAAGAAAAAAGTGTTTTCTTTGATTCCTTTTTCTTCCAACGCTTTAACAATTTTTCCGACAGCGTTATCCATCGACGCAATCATTCCGGCGTAAATTTTCCGCGTTCCTTTGAGGTTCGTATATTGTTCATACAACTCTTTTTGCGGCGGAGTCAAAAACGGACCATGAACGGCGTTAAACGGAACGTAAAGAAAAAGCGGTTTCGACGTATCGTGATTTTGAACGACGCGAACGGCGTCGTCGGCAAGGAGGTCGGTGGAATAACCTTCTTCACGAACGGTTTTCCCGTTACGATGCCAATCAAGCCCGCCAAAGTGCGTATGTTCATAATAATGAATCGCCCCGCGATACAATCCATAATGATAATCGAAACCGCGTTGAAGCGGCTGATATTTTTTTTCAAATTCGCCGAGATGCCATTTTCCGATAATCGCGGCGTAATATCCCGCGTCGTGCAACGCCTGCGCTAACGTTCGTTCTTCTGTCGGCAAACCGACGTCATCCCAACCGCGAATCACGCTTTGCAAACCGTATCGCAACGTATGCCGTCCGGTCATTAACGACGCGCGTGTCGGAGTGCAAACCGGCTGAACATAAAATTGTTCCAGCTTCAATCCCGAATCGGCAAGTTTATCAAGATTCGGAGTTTTAATTTCCGTACCGTGCCAACCGACGTCCGCCCAGCCGAGATCGTCGGCAAGGAAAATCACGATATTCGGCTTATCGCTTTTCGTTTTGTTTGGGTTCTGTTTCTCCTTGTCCGCAGCATACGCAAACGTTGCGGTCAAGGCAAGTAATGTTAGCGTCAAATTGATAATTTTCATAGCGTTCTCTTTTTGAAAAGAGTGGTTAAAAAATGTGTTGTTGTTTTCGATATTAAAGCCGACGCGACCTTTCGGCGAAAGGTCGCCTACCACCAAATGATTTAACAAAAACAGTTACGACATTAAAATTATGAATGCAAGAAGTATAGTGTAATAATCCAATCGTTCCTGTTGCCGTGTTATTTATGGTACGACAACTTTTTTCTGACGTATTTCCTGCAATATTGTACGTAACTCATTCCAGCGATCCGGCTCTTGTTCTGCAAGATTATTTTGTTCACGAAGATCTTTTTTTAATTCATAAAGTTGCGGATTGGGATTGTTGCCGGTTTCGATATTCGTATTGACGGAAATTGCCCGACCTTTCGGGTTCGGCAGAATTACTTTTTGCGTTCCATGCCGTAAACTTAACGACGCGCCCGCCAATACAAGAGAATCACGTCCGTGATTCGTTTCACCCAATAACGCCGGCAACACGTTTTCACTGTCAGGAATTGCTGTTTCAGGAATTTTGGGATCATTTTTTTGATCAATTGTTTGATCGCTTTTTTGTTCTATTTTTTGTTCAACAACCTGACGGGCGAGTGCGGCGAAAGTTGCAGGAAGATCAATCAGAGCAATTAAGGCGTCAGAAACATGACCGGCGTTGGCTTTGGCAGGTAAACGTATAATAAATGGCACGCGGGTTCCGGCTTCAAAGGCGCTTCCTTTTCCGCCGCGAAGCGCACCTGCCGGTTTATGATTGCCGATCAGTTCAACGGCACGGTCAAGGTAACCGTCGTCAACAACAGGTCCGTTATCACTTGAAACAATAACAATCGTATTGTCTGCCAGTTTCAAACGGTCAAGCGTTTTCAGTATTTCACCAACACTCCAATCAAATTCGACAATAGCATCGCCGCGTGCTCCCATTGAAGTTGTACCGACAAATCGCGGATGGGGAACGCGCGGTACATGAATATCATGCGTCGCAAAGTACAGAAAAAACGGTTTTTCCTTATTTGTTTCGATAAAACTGCACGCTTTGGCGGTGATGGTATCGGCAATGTTTTCGTCAACCCAACGCGCCGATTTGCCGCCGGTCATATAACCAATCCGGCTGATACCGTTGACAATTGTCATATCGTGACCATGACTAGGCGATTGTTTGAGCAGATCAGGTCGTTCTTTTCCGGTTGGTTCGTTACCAACTTTTTCCTTGTAACTAATACGAATCGGATCATTAGGATCGAGGTTGACCACATGGTGATTTTCAACAAACACACACGGCACGCGATCGCCGGTTGCCGGAATAATGAACGAATAATCGAAACCAATTTCAAGCGGACCCGGTTTAATTTCGTTATTCCAATCGACAGGCGATTTCGGCGTACCGAGACCGAGATGCCATTTACCGACAACTCCATTCGTGTAACCGGCGTTTTTCAAAATTGAAGGCAAGGTTACACTTTTTGGAGGAATAATCAGCGAGGCGTCGCCGGGCAAAATTCCTGTTCCGGGTTTTCGCCACGGGTAAATTCCTGAAATCAAAGCAAACCGTGACGGCGTGCAGGTTGCGGCAACCGCGTGAGCGTCTGTAAAACGAATCCCTTCGGCGGCAAGACGATCAATATTCGGCGTTTTTACTTGAGTCGCCCCGTAACAACTCACATCGCCATAACCAAGATCATCCGCTAAAATCAATACGATATTCGGTTTCTCCGCCGCGATGAGCGTGAAATCAGAAACGAATACAAACAACGCAAACGTTGCAAAAATAAATCGGTTCATTGTAAGCATCCTTTGTTAGCCGCATTATTTACGGCGCAATAATAAGTTAATATATCAGCGGAATAATTGTAACGAAACAGAAGCCCCGAACAGTAGCGAGGGGATTTTCCCGTCGCTGTTGTTTTGTAAAAAAATTTATGTCGAAAATGAACCCAATCTCATTGAAAAATTCCACTGATATATTACCCTAATTTTTATGAACGCCGGCAGGACGAACGCCCGGACCGTTCTGATTGCCGTCGCCAAGTTCTTCAATAATATTTTCCGCTTCTGTTTGAAGACGTTTAACAATGTCAGGATGTTCCGCTTGAACGTCGGTTGTTTCGCCGACGTCGTTCTGTAAATCGTACAACGCAAGCGGCGTTTGTTTTTGCATGTATTTTCCCGGCGTTCCGTTTTTACCCGGTTCCTGCCCGTCTATGGAACGGTATTGATGAGGCAACACTAATTTCCAACGCGTATCGCGAACGGCAAGTAATTTTCTACCATAATAAATCGGAAACGCTTTGTGCGGCGATACGGCGTTGGGTTCTCCGAAAAGTAGCGGTCGAATATCCTTGCCGTCGATTTTTTGTTCCGGTAACGGAGCGTCAATGAGCGCGGCGGAAGTTGGCAGTAAATCAATTGTGGAAGCCAGTTGATCGCATTGAGTTCCCGCCGGAATTTTTCCCGGAAACCATGCGATAGTTGGTTCGCGGACGCCGCCTTCAAAACCGGTTCCTTTACCTTCCCGTAACTTTCCCGCCGTTCCGGCATGATTGCCATACGAAAGCCATGGTCCGTTATCCGACGTAAAAATAACCAATGTCTTTTTGTCCAGATTTAATTTTCGTATAGTATCAAGAATTTGTCCGACCGACCAATCGATTTCCATCACCACATCGCCAAATTTTCCAAGTCCGCTTTTTCCGTCAAACTTTTCGCTGACAAAAAGCGGCACATGAACCATCGAATGAGGAAGATACAGAAAGAATGGTTTTTCGGCGTTCTTCTCAATAAATTGGACGGCGCGTTGAGTATATTGCGTTGTCAGAGTTTTTTGAATTTCTCCCGTTACAATTTCTGGTTGTACGGTTGTTCCTTCAATGAGATGAAGATCGGGAAAACCGCGTTTCCGTTTTTCTGCATCGGGCGGAAGATGAGCGTAATCCGGATGCAAAGGCCACATATCGTTCGAATACGGTAATCCGAAATACTCGTCAAAACCTTGATTCGGCGGCAAAAATTCAGGATGACGTCCAAGATGCCATTTTCCGTAACAAGCGGTTGCGTAACCTTTTTTCTTAAAAATTTCGGCAATTGTTTCTTCGTTGGGATGAAGTCCGGTTGGCGCGGTCGGTCCCAACGCTCCGCTAATACCAACGCGCCGATGATAAGAACCGGTCATCAGCGCGGCTCGCGACGCGGAACAAACCGGCGATGAAACAATAAAGTTTGTAAAACGCCGTCCTTCGCTTGCCATACGGTCAAGATTGGGCGTTGGAATCGTTGATCCAAAGGGTCCGATATCGCCGTACCCCATATCGTCAATAAAGACGATAACAACATTTGGCAATTCTGCGGCGTGTAAAGGCGGTAGTCCAATCGCAACAAATAAGAACGTAATGATTCGGATAAAGTTTTTCATAAAATTTATTGAAAAGAATGTTGATCAGTTGATAAATAATAAAGGGATATTTTCTGAAATATAACGCGGACATTCAAAAAATATCCGCATTACAACCTTTCTTAATGGATGCAGTTTTAAACGCAAATTCTCATGAAAAGTTACAAGGAATTTTGCGTTTAATTAAATTCTCCCCAAACGTCTTTCGGTTTGAAATCTTCCGGTTTCGGCTTAAAAAGCGAGGGAACGGCTTGAGAAGCGTATGTTTCGTAACGTTCCTGAAGTTCTTTTAATTTTTCCGGTTGAGACGTAGAAAGGTCTTTCGTTTCGCCCGGATCGTCTTTTACATTGAAAAGTTCATATTTAATCTTTTCTTTGTCTTCCGCGTCCAGATCGGCGATAACAATTTTCCAATCGCCCAAACGCAATGCGCCGCGGTTTGCCTCCGCATTGAGTAAAATTTCCTTTCTTAGCGTTGGTTTGTTTTCCGTAAGAACGTCTTTCAGATTCACTCCGTCAAGCGGCAACTTTTGTTCCAACGACGCGCCGGCAATGTTCAAAATCGTCGGATAAAGGTCAACGATATGAATCAGTTCATTGGAAACTGTTCCCGGTTTAATCTTTCCGGGCCAAACGGCAAACGCGGGAACTCTGACGCCGCCTTCATACAACGTTCCTTTTCCGGCGCGGAGATTTCCGTTATCCGTCACTTTTTTGGGTTGCGGACCGCCGTTGTCGCTGGAAAAGAAAATAACGGTGTTATCCAAAATTCCTTTCTGCTCAAGGGCTTTGTATATCCGTCCGACATTCGCGTCCAAGGCAGAAACCATTCCGGCGTAAATTTTTCTGTTGCCTTCAAGATTTTCATATTGAGCGTTTAGCTTCTTATTCGGAGTTTCCTGATAAGGAGCGTGAACGGCGTTAAACGGAACGTAAAGGAAAAGCGGTTTCGACGTATCATGATTTTTGACGACTTTAATCGCGTCATCGCCGATGAGTTTTGTCGAGTAACCTTTTTCACGAACCGTTTCGCCGTTGCGATGCCAGTCTAATCCGTCGTTATGAACGTGCGAATAATAATCAATCGCTCCGAGATAGAGACCGTAATGATAATCAAATCCGCGTTGATTCGGCAGATATTTCTTTTCGGTCTCGCCAAGATGCCATTTTCCGGTAATTGCCGTGTAATATCCGGCGTCATGTAACGCTTGCGACAATGTCCGTTCTTCGGTGGATAAACCGTAATCGGAGTAAAAGAAAATCACGCGGGTTTGCAGACCGTATCGGCTTGGGTAACGTCCGGTCAACAGCGCGGCGCGTGTCGGCGTGCAAAGCTGCTGCACATAAAACTGCTCGAACTTGACTCCTTGCGCCGCAAGTTTATCAAGATTCGGAGTTTTAATTTCCGTACCGTGCCAACCGACGTCCGCCCAGCCGAGATCGTCGGCAAGGAAAATCACGATATTCGGCTTATCGTTTTTCGGTTTCTCATTGTCCGCCGCATACGCAAACGTTGCGGTCAGAGCAAGTAATGTTAGCGCAAAACTAACAACTCTCATGTTATCCTCCTTTTAATTAAGGTGTTTTTAACGTCGTAATCTGACCTGCATTTTTGAAGGTCGTTCTACAATAAAATCAAATTTTTTTGAACCGCCGCGTTTAACTTCAAACGTTAATTCTGTAGTTTCCGGCGCGGTGTATTTTTTGTCAACGCGATCCGTTTGCTTGACTTCGTCGGACTCTTCGCCGTTTTTATTCCGTATTGGCTCGGACAAAACCGTTCTTGCAAGCCAAACCTGATAGGTTCCCGGCGGAATCCCGTCGCCGTCCTGAAATTCTCCCGGCGAGTAATAGCCGTCTTCTTTGATACGTCCGAAAAACGTTTTTTCGCCTTCCGTAAAACAAACTTCTCCGAAATTCAACGCTTCTCCGTCGGAAAATTTAACGTTTCCCGAAACCTTAACTCTTCCCGTACATCCAACGACGCTGAAAAGCGCCGCCGAAAGACAAAGAAACAACAAGATATTTTTTGTCATACGATTGCTTCTCCTTATTCTCACGGTAAACTGACCGCCTGACCGTCGTTGACTTTGCCTAAGTAATAAACAATGTCGTAACTTGTGGAACTGGAAATTCCGCGTACGGAACCGTCGCCGAAAGCGAACATCCCTAATCCCGGATGAATTCCGCCAAACGTGGCTTGTTCAAAATTGATATTGTCGTTTCCGGTATCATTGTTATTATTACCGTCCCAACGCGTGTAATGACCGTCAAAATCGCGAGGTCCGCGATGAATGCTGCTCCAGTTTCGGAAAAGCGACCGTGAAAAATTGGGATTCATCGGATTTGCGTTTCCGCTTAAAATACTGCCGTCCCATTGAGCGTCGTTGAGGATTGCCGGTTCTTTGTCCACCAATTCAATAGGAATAAATTTTTCGCCGACAATCACTTGATTACTTGTTCCGTCGCTCCACCAAGCAAAGGTATCGCGCGGTCTCCATCCGATCGCGTATTTATAATCGTCTCCAACATTTCCTATAGCCGAAGTCGCGGTACGGCTTGACGTATTTCCCCATTGCAAAACGCTAACGCGAATCGGGCTAACATTCAAGCCCTGTAAATAAGTATTTTGAGCATTCGCTGCAGGACCGTAAACGGACGCTTGCCTTGCCCATTGATTGGAATCGGCGTTGACGTTATTGAACGAATTGACAACTGCATAATCGCCGCGAGGACCTCTTCCATTATGATTATTCGGAAGAACAGACACAAGCGTAAATGATACGCCGGAACGACGCGACGGGCATTTGTAAATCGGTACCGAACCGAACGCCGTTTGCTCTTCGGAAGTTAGTGCATCTCTGAACCACCGTCCAGTATGAGTTGTTGAAATATTGTCCAAAACAAGCGGCGCTTTATTTGCCGCAGCCGTATTTACCGGACGGGAATTGAGTAACTCGTAAAGAGCATTTTGCTCAATGTAAGGGTAAATCAATCCGAAAAAAGTTGGTTTGTGGTTGAACACGCACGACGGCGGTATGGCGTTTTGCGTATCGTGAAAGTTATGAACCGCCAGTCCGATTTGTTTGAGGTTGTTTGTACACTGCATTCTTCTCGCCGCTTCCCGCGCCGCTTGAACTGCCGGTAACAAGAGCGAGATCAAAACGCCGATAATCGCAATCACGACCAGAAGTTCAACAAGGGTGAAACCAAGTAAGCGAACTAATTCGATAATTCGGGCTTGACTTGACTTGACTTGACTTGACTTGACTTGACTTGACTTGACTTGACTTGACTTGCGCATATTGCGTCCTTTCATTAAAATTTTTAGATTGACTTGTGATTTGTCTTACGGATATTCGCGACAAATCGTTTCTAAATATTTCTTAAGAGCAATTCCTATGCCAAAGAGAAATTTCATAGATTTTATACCTTTTTCTATCAAATATCACGGAAAGCCGTCATATTTGATAGGAAGCCGTGATATTTGCAAGAAATAAAGAAAGATGAAAACGTAGTTTCCTAATAATCTGTATTCAAAATCACATAAACAATGTGGCAAGATGTGAAATCCTAATCCTATTTTTGTAATAGATCAGTGGAATTTTCGTTAAACATTTGTCAACACAAGGTAGGCGACGTTTCGCCGAAACGTCGCGTCGGCGATAGCCGACTTGCCCCAGTTTCCAGCCGGCAACCGGATTCCAAACTGCACGGCAACACGCATTGCCGTCGTTAATCGGATTCACCGGCGCCTTACGGCGCCCAACCTTTCGGCGAAAGGTTGGCTACCTTGTCTTTTCAACCATAAAAAATTCCACGGATATATTACCTATTTTTTAAAAGTCGTCAAAATTTCATAATCCTTATGAAAGTCGGCGGGAGTTGTTAAGTCAAGTAAAAACGCATTCAACAATCCATCGTTGCGGCAAAGATTGTCCATTCTTTCGCTCTTAATTTTCTCTGAAATTTTGACGGTTTTTCCTAACGACAAGACTGCGTTTTCAAATGTTTTACGATAACCTACATCAGCGCAGCGCCGGGCAATCGCAGGGTATTTTGTTAACGCTTCCCTTAAAAACTAAATTATTCATAATATATCAGTAAAATAATTTTTATGGTTAAAAATGACAAGGTAGCCAACCTTTCGCCGAAAGTTGGGCGTCGCAAGACGTCAGTGAATCCGCCGACGCGACGTTTCGGCGAAACGTCGCCTACCTTGTGTTGACAAACGTTTCACGAAAATTCCGCTGATAAGATTACCATTGATTTTTCCGCAAGGACTTGAAAACGGGAATCTTTATGGTACATTATTCTCTATCGTTGAATCGCCTCAATGAAAACTCTTGAAAAAACAAAAAAAGACTTAACTCAATGACTCCGAAAGAATGTATCATGACGGCGCTGCGGCGGGAGACGCCGGAGCGGATTCCGACTTTTGAATGGTTTATCGATACCGCAATTGCGAAAGCTCTCTGCGGAACTGACGATTTAATCGAGGCGGTCGAGCAGCTTGATATTGACGCAATCAACGTTCGTCCCGATTATAAGAAAAATTGGTTAAGCGAAACAACATTTGCCGACGAATGGGGCAACGAGCGGGTGTTGACCGGCGATATGATTCCGGCTTGCCGAAAACATGCCGTAACAAATATTGCCGATTGGAAAGAATACGCGTTTCCCGACCCGCAATCGCCGTATCGCTTTCAAACGTTGGAAAAGGCGTTAAACCGTTTCGGTGACCGACGGGCTGTTGTCTTGAATCTCCGCGACGGATTTTCCGATATGCGGGATTTACTCGGTTATCAGCAAGCGTTGATTTCTTTTGCGGCGGACAAACGACATTTTTCCGATTTTCTCAAGCGCGTTGCCGAATACAATATTACGCTGGCGGAAATTGCGGTCGAACGGTACGGCGTTCAAATTGTCGCAACCACCGACGACGTCTGCACCGCGCGAGGTCCTATCATTTCGCCGAAAACTTATCGCGAAGTGATTTATCCGGCGTTTTACGAAGTGATGCAGGCGTTCCGCTCGCTGGGATTGTTGATTGTGAAACACTGCGACGGCGACGTCCGCAAATTTATTGACCTTTGGATCGACGCGGGAATTCATTGTCTTGACCCGATTGATCCCGGCGGCAATCTTGATATGGGAGAAATGAAACGGCAGTACGGCGATAAAATTTGTCTCAAGGGAAATATTGATTGTGTTGGAACGCTGACGAACGGTACGCCGGAACAAGTTGAGGAAGAAGTTCGCGTCTGCATTAAAAAAGGCGGGCGCGGCGGATTCATTCTTTCGTCGAGCAACACGATTCATCGCGGCGTGAAACCGGAAAATTACCGAACAATGCTTCTCGCGTTGAGAAAATACGGCGGCGTTTCCTCTTGAGCGCTTCCTGTCGAGTTCTACCATTTCTCAACGTTCAACAGTTCCCGCAACAAGCGGACGATCCGTCATTGACGCCGTTCCGCTTCTCTTCCCATCGAAACGCTCAACCTAAACTTTTAACTTTTTGGATAGCTCGGCAAGACATGAGGCGTTTTTCCGTTACCGGTTGGTTTTAATCTGCGGTCAATCGGTTATAATCAAAAAAGAATTATTTTTTATTTATTTTCATAAGAAGAAGGAAAATATTATGCTCAAATGCGTCATTTTTGATATGGACGGAACAATCGGGGACACTCTTCCGTTTTGCGTGATTGCGTTTCGCCGAACGGCGGAACACTTTCTGTCTCGCACGTTGTCGGATGAAGAAATTTTTGAGGCGTTCGGTCCGTCCGACGAAGGGACGCTGCAAAAGTGGATTCCCGATCATCTCGAAGACGGTTTCAAAATATATCTCGAAGAATATCAAAAACTGCATAGAACAATGTGTCCGCTTCCGTTTGACGGGATGACGGAACTGCTTCATTTGTTGAAAAAGAAAGGCGTATTGCTGGCGTTAGTGACGGGGAAAGGTTGGGCGGCTTTGAAAATCACGCTGAATATTTTTCAGATGGAAGATATTTTTGACGCGATTGAAGTCGGTTCGCCGATTGGTCCGAATAAACCCGTCGGCTTGCGAAACGTTTTGCAAAAACTGAATCTTCAACCTTATGAAACCGTCTATATCGGCGACGCCATTACCGATATTACCGCCGCAAAATCCGTGTCGATTCCAATCCTTTCCGCTTCGTGGGCAAGTACGGCGGACGTCGAGCGGCAACGGGCGTACCAACCGGATAAAGTCTGTCTTTCCATTGAAGAACTCAAAGAAGAGCTATTGAGCCGACTTGACCGCGGGATTGTTGGGTAACAAAACTCTAAAAATGATCGGATCCGCAAAATCAAAAGAATATTTATACCTTCATTGATAAATTTTTCCAAGTAAACATGTTTTCTCTTCACTCTCCTTTTCAGCCGTCGGGCGACCAGCCGCAAGCGATAGAAAAGCTTATCGCCGGAATCCGCAACGGAAAAAAATATCAGACGCTCATGGGCGTCACCGGTTCCGGCAAGACGTTCACGATGGCAAACGTCATTCAGGAGTTGCAGCGTCCGACGCTCGTTTTATCGCATAACAAAACGCTTGCCGCGCAGCTTTATTCCGAGTTTCGCAGTTTTTTTCCAAACAACGCCGTGTCGTATTTCGTCAGTTATTACGATTACTATCAGCCGGAGGCGTACATTCCGCAACGCGATATTTATATTGAAAAAGACGCGTCCATCAACGAGGAAATCGACCGCTTGCGGCTTGCCGCAACCAGCGCGTTGGTATCGCGGCGCGACGTGGTGATTGTCGCAAGCGTTTCGTGTATTTACGGTCTCGGTTCGCCGAAAGATTATATGGAAATGATGCTGCAACTTCAGGTCGGCAAAATCATAGAACGTGATCAGATGCTTGCGCGGCTTATCGAAATTCAGTACGACCGAAACGATATTGCGTTTGAACGCGGACAATTTCGCGTGCGCGGCGATTGCGTCGAGATTTTTCCGTCGTATGAAGAGTTTGCCGTCCGCGTCGAATTTTGGGGCGATGAAATCGAGCAGCTTTCGATTATCAATCCGCTCACCGGCGAAACGATTCAGCGCCTCGCGGAATTTTACATTTATCCGGCAAAGCATTTCGTAATGCCGGAAGAGCGAGTCGCCGAAGCGATCCAACGAATCGAAACGGAAATGAACGAGCGGATTCAATTTTTTCGCGAGCGGGGAATGATTCTCGAAGCCCAGCGAATCAGCGCGCGGACGCGGTACGATATGGAAATGATGCAGGAAATGGGATATTGTCCGGGCGTCGAAAATTACAGCGCGCCGCTTGCCGACCGCAAACCCGGTTCGCCGCCGGATACGCTTTTCAGTTTTTTCCCGGACGATTTTTTAATGTTTGTGGACGAATCGCACGTAACGTTGCCGCAAATTCGCGCAATGTTTGCGGGCGATCAGGCGCGCAAAAGAAATCTCGTTGATCACGGATTCCGATTGCCCAGCGCGTTGGACAACCGTCCGCTCAAGTTCGACGAGTGGGAAGCGAAAGTCAATAAAGTGATTTTCGTTTCGGCGACGCCGGGAAATTACGAGTTGGAACGATGCGGCGACGCGATGGTCGAACAAGTGATTCGCCCGACCGGATTGCTTGATCCGATTATTGAAGTTGCGCCCGCGTCGAAACAAGTGCCGCATTTGTTAGAACAGATTCGGGAACGCGCCGCCAAAAAAGAACGAACGCTTGTCACGACGCTGACCAAACGGCTTGCGGAAGATTTAGCGGACTATTTCTCCAAGCAACGAGTTCGATGCAAATGGCTGCACAGCGAACTCGACGCATTTGAGCGAGTCGAACTGTTGCGCGATCTTCGCGAAGGACGTTTCGACGTGTTGGTGGGAGTTAATCTTTTGCGGGAAGGACTTGATTTGCCGGAAGTGTCGCTGGTGGCGATTATGGACGCGGACAAAGAAGGATTTTTACGAAGCGAAACGTCGTTGATTCAAACGATTGGACGAAGCGCGAGAAACGTCAACGCGAAAGTGATTTTGTATGCCGATAAGGCGACGGAATCGATGAACCGCGCTATCATGGAAACGAACCGCCGCCGCGCGATTCAGGAGGCGTACAATCGCGAACACGGCGTCACGCCGGAAACAATCCGCAAAAACATCCGGCAGGGAATCGAATCGGAAGCCGCCGCGCATAAACAGGCAAACGCCGCAGTCGGAAAAAGCGACGACGACGAAGTCGTTACAATGGAATACATCAACGAACTTGAACGCGAAATGTTGGACTCGGCGGAACAGTTAGAATTTGAACGTGCGGCGGTATTGCGGGATCGGATTGAAACGATGCGGAAAAATCTTGGTAAAAAAATCGGCATTGTCGATTTCGACAAACTTGCTCCGCGCGGACGGCGTAAACGAAATAAACAACAATCAAACGCCGGACAAGAATTGGAAAAAGAAACTTTTGCAAACACGATTCCCGTACCGAACAAAGCGCACGGTCCGAAAAAAAACAAAACGTCTCGCTCTGGTCGAGACAATCGCGGTTTGCCGAAGCCGGAACGGTGAATCTCCGAAAATTTCTCTTTTGAGAGAAAGACTTTGTGCTTTGGCGGGAAAATAAGGTTGTCAATGATGCAGTTTATACATTGTTCAAAAAATCTACTGAATAGTTACGATATGTTTCCTTTATTTTATTTCAAATCAAGAGTCAATTCATTTGTTCCGGCTTGAATGTTGACGACAAGCGGCGATTCTAACGGACTTTGAATTGTTTCGGAATTTCCGGTTTATCCGGTCCCAAATAAACGGCGTAACGCCCGACCGGAAGGTCTTGAGCCAATACCGTGAAACGCCCTTGCGTATCAGTCTTTGCGGCGATAAAAATC
>JAISZO010000056.1 GCA_031269105.1 Planctomycetaceae bacterium
TGCGATCAATGATTGCCTCGCGAACAGCGATGAAAAGTTCCGGGAAGAGTTGAAAACACTTATGACGCTTAACTTTCAGTCTTTTGAAAATGTACAACTCCTAGCCGTTTAAGGTATATGTCGTTTTCCCGCCGCTCATTTTCGTCGCTTGAAAATTTGGAAGAGAGGAGATAAAATAAAAAAGAAAATATGAGAAAACAACGTCAAACATTTTCAAGGAAACACGAATGAAATCATTTCGCAAAATTATCACGTTAAACATTCCGGCACGGATGGAATTTGTCAACATCACGCGGCAGGTCGCCGACGCCGTTCGTGAAAGCGGCGTTCAGGAAGGACTGGTTCTCGTGAATCCGATGCACATCACGGCATCGGTGTTTATTAACGACGACGAATCGGGACTGCATCAAGATTACAAAGACTGGCTCGAAAAACTCGCCCCTTTCGACCCGTCGCCAACCCGTTACCGTCATAATCGCACTGGCGAAGATAACGGCGACGCCCATCATAAGCGGCAAATCATGGGACGCGAAGTCGTCGTGGCAATCACCGAAGGAAAACTCGATTTCGGGACTTGGGAGCAAATCTTCTACGGCGAATTTGACGGAAAACGTTCCAAACGCGTTCTTGTCAAAATTATTGGAGAATGAAAAGTCAAAAAGGACGGATTCCCGCTAAAATCGCGGGAAACAATTCAACGAATCAAAATCAAACGAATTCAAAAACATGCCGCTTTACCAATACGATCATCAAATTCGCGTCCGTTATCAGGAAACCGACCAAATGGGAGTCGTGTATCACGCGAATTATTTTTCCTATTTTGAAATGGCGCGTACCGAGGCGTTGCGTTCGCTCGGAAAAAGTTATCGCGATCTCGAAGAGTCCGGCTGTTTTCTCGTTGTCAACAAGGCGGAATGTTCTTTCAAAAAACCGGCAAAATACGACGACCTGATTACAGTTCGTACTCTTGTCGAACGGATAACGCATGTTAAAATAGAACACAAGTACGAAGTTTATCGCGGCGAAGAATTACTTGCCGTCGGAAAAACGGTTCTTGTCGCCGTAGATCGCGACGGTCGGATTATTCGGATTCCGCAAGAACTCGTGCCGTGAAGATGCGCAAAACCGTTTGACGCATCGCAAAGTAAAACAATCCGATGAAAAAGGAAAATTGAAATGAAAACGCTTTTTTTGACGGCGGCAATTCTGTTTGTTTCCGCGTGCGTTACAGCGCAGGACGTTAAGTTGCCAACGCCGCAAACAACCGGCGGCAAACCGCTTTTCGACGCGTTCCGTTCGCGGCAAAGCGACCGCAATATTTCCGACGCAAATCTTGATTTGCAAACGATTTCCGAAGTCTTGTGGTCGGCTTACGGATTCAATCGCAACGATAAACGCGTCATTCCGACCGCCAACAACAAACAGGAAATTGAAGTTTACGCCGTACTCAAAGACGGTATTTATTTGTACGACGCAAAAAATAACGCGCTGATTTTGAAAGCGTCGGGAGATCACCGGAAAATCGCCGGAGCGCAACCGTTTGTTCATATAGCGCCGCTCAATATTATTTACGTAGCGGATTTTAGCAAAGGGACAACGCTTTTGCAATCGTCGGTCGCCTGCGGAGCCGCCTCGCAAAACGTTTATCTTGCGTCCGCGTCCAAAGGTTTAGGTTGCGTCGTTCGGACAACAATCAACAGCGAAGAACTTCACAAAGTCCTCAAATTGACCGCCGATCAGCAAGTTTTACTGGGACAAACGGTCGGAAAAACAAAATAGGTTTTTAGAGATTGCTCAAAATTGACCTTGTCGTTTTGAGCAATTTTGTTTATACTGTCCGCCGTTGAGCGCTGATTTTGCAGCGCCGTTTATCCATTGACGTAAAACTTCTAGCAGAGACTTCGTTCTTTGAACAAGATCGTATTGAAAAATTTGACGAAAAAACTTTAAACAGAAAATAGGTGCAGAATGTCCGTTCATCGGCTAAATTTGATTTTCAAAGGATTGACAAAAAAACAATTTTTTTTGCTTGGCGTGATTTATTTGATCGCTCTTCTTTTTTTAGGTTGTCAGAATAAAACCGAGAACGCCGGAGAACCGGAAGGCGCCAGAAGAGTCGAAAATACCGGAAACGACGCCGTTCCCGCAGCAAACAACCAATCATTAACCAATAATTGGTTGCAAATTCCGTTGCCAACCGAAACGGAACTGAAAACGCTTGGACAAGAAATCAGCGCAAATCAAAAATATTTGAAATATCTGCCGGATAATCCGGTCAGTTTTATTACCGTTTCGCCGGACAGAGCGAGCAAAAGCGAATATCTTTCGCAATTCACCGACGTCGCCGGAAATATTATCGCCGGTTTTCTAAACATGTTTCAAATGGTCGTTCCGACTTCCGAGCAAATTCCGTTCCATAAATTTTTGCGAATCACCTCTTGTACAAAACCGGCAAAATTACCTGCAACGCGGCATCCTCAAACCGGAGCGCCGCTTTATCAATCGCTAGAGCAAGTTCCTTTGACGGTCAATATTCTTGAATTGAAAGAACCGGTTGACGATCTTACAATTCTCGCCGCGTTCAATCAATTCGGCGTTGCGTCGGAATCTTTGACGCCAACCGTTCAGGGAACGATCAAATTTTATGATTTGATTCCCGCCACCGAACAATCGCCGATTCTCGTGCGCGTCGCTATTGTTGATTCTCAAATCGCCGTCCTCGCCGCCGGAACGCTTACGGAAATCTCTCAACTTTTCGATAGTCAAGCGGCAACCGGCGCAATTCCGTCGCGGATTTTGCATACCAATCTGGAAGAAACCGATCTGGCGCTTTTTTATTCGTCGGAAGGCGTCGCCGCAGGAGCGACGGTTATGTTTGATCCTTATTCGATGTTCTTTTCGCTTTTCACTCAAAATCAACAGATCACGCAGGAACAATTTGAAAAAGACGCTACGGAATTTGCAAAACAAGTGAAATGTATTACTCTCAAAATCGACTTGCAGGCGAAAAATGCCGCAAAGCTTGTCTCGATTGATTTGAGTACCGCCGCGTCTTCTAACGTTCCGCCGATTAAATCCGCTTTGGAATCGGCTTTGATCAATGTGAAAACGCTTGCTAATTTTGACGCGGAAAAACTTAATAATAATGCGGAAAAACAAGGAAATGAAACCAATGAAATCGCCGCGTTAAACAAAAAGCGAGTTTTTTTTACGACGAAATTACTCGACGCGGTTAAGGTTTCCGAATCAGGAACGCTGGTTCAGGCGTCGTTGATCAAAACTGCGGAATTAGAACAACCGCTTTCGGAACAGTTGAGCGAAATGTTTATTACGGTACGCGAAAGAACGTGGGCTGAAAATAACGTGAAAACGTTTCAAGGAATTACCGACGGATTAAACCGATACATCGAATCGCATGAAAAACGTTTCCCAGATTACGCGATTTTCGACGAAAACGGCACGCCGCTTTTGAGTTGGCGAGTGGCGATTCTTCCGTCTTTGGGCGAAGAAGAATTGTATAAACAATTTCATCTCAACGAAGCGTGGGACAGCGAACATAATCAAACGTTACTGGACAAGATGCCGAAAGCGTTTGCCGACCCGAATGGTTTAACGGCGGCAAATAAAAGTATTTTCCGCATGATTGGCGGAACCGGTTCGTTTTTAGAGTCGCATAAAGGCGGTTTTGCGATGTCCGACGTAAAAAATCCGGCGGATACAATTTACTTGATTGCCGTAACTCCCGAACAGGCGGCGGAATGGACAAAGCCGGAGTTCGTTCAATATGACGCCAGCGCGTTTCATTCGTTAGTACATCATCTTTTTGCCGCGTTTTTTTGTAGCGGAAACGCTGTTGTTTTACCTGTTGACGCAATTCTTGCAACGAATCAATTGCGTTACTGGGTTGCCGGCGAAGTGTCGCCGGAAATCGCCGAGATGCGTCAAAGGCAATTGGAACAGCAGATGCAATATCAAAAATATCTCCAACAAGCGCAGCAAGCCGAGCGGGAACATCAATTACAACAAGCGCCGACGCAATTTAACGCCGTTCCCAACGCTCAACCGTAAAAACCTTTTGTTTTTTCCAAAACCAATTACGGCGTTTTTGGCTGAAAACGATACATAACGACTTTGGCTTTGTAATCGTCTTCGAGAAAAATAATATATTCGCCGTTGAATCGGTAATGTGCGCTAAGAGTAAGTCTTTAACCGGTCAAATTTGTTTTTTCGAGTTGATTTAGCATACGGCTTGACACGGCAATATGTATCATTTCTTTGGCGGAATCGGTGTTTCGTTCGTAATCTTTCGAGTTGCGTCGGTATTTATTGATCCATGCAAAGGTTCGTTCGACGATCCCGCGTTTCGGCAAAATCACAAAGCCTTTCACGCCGACCGGTCTCAGCGCCGTTTGCAAAATCCAGCCGAAACATTGCTTCACCCAATCGGGCAGACCGCATCGACCGTAGGCGCTGTCGCCGAAAATCACCTTCAAACGGGGAAAACGTCCCACGAGCAGGTTGATCGCGAGTTTCGCACCGTCCTGATCCTGAATGTTCGCCGTGTGGATGACAATCGCCATAATCAAGCCGAGCGTATC
>JAISZO010000107.1 GCA_031269105.1 Planctomycetaceae bacterium
TGGTTTTCGTGACGTCTTTGACCTCTTTAGGTTGGTTAAAGGGAACGAAACGATAACTCTAATACGCTCGAAAACGAAAAAAAGAACAAGTTTTTTGAAAAATTATGCGACAAGACCCTTTGGAAAGCGAAAGGGACGGGGGTTTTCTGAAAATGGAGAATTTGTTATATTGTTATTTTTGTATTTTTTAGACGGGATTGACAAAATGATTGTAACCATTGACGGTCCTGCGGGAGCGGGGAAAAGCACGATTGCTAAAATGTTAGCGTCCGAACTTGGATTCGATTATCTGGACACCGGCGCAATGTACCGCGCAGTCGCATTAGCGGGGTTACGAAATGGCGTTCATTGGGAAAAGCCGGACGAATTAGCGAGTCTTGCCGAACGGTTGCCGATTCGCGTTCAATCCGGTCGAACGTTTCTTGGCGAGGAAGACGTCAGCAAAGCGGTGCGAACGGAGAACGTTACGGAAAAAACGCGGTTTTCAGCAAATAATCCGGCAATTCGCGTCTTAATGGCGCGCCGTCAGCAGGAACTCGCGCGCGGAAAAAATATCGTAACCGAAGGACGCGATCAGGGAACGGCTGTTTTTCCCGACGCCGAATGTAAAATTTATTTGACCGCAACGCCGGAAGAACGAGCGAAACGCCGCGTTTTAGAATATCAAAAGCAAGGAGAAACCGCCGCTTACGATGAAATCCTTCAGAAAATCAATCAGCGCGATAGAAGCGACATGAATCGCGAAATTGGTCCGCTTTGCGAGCCAATCGACGCTATTCATGTCGAAACAGACAATCTCTCGATCAACGACGTTGTGAAAAGATTGGTTGAAATTGTCAACGAGCGGGCGGCGAAAAATGCTTTTTAAGATTTTATCGGCGGGCGATTTCGTATTTTCATGCGAGTTTCCTTACCTTCCTTTCAAATTAGAGGAGAAAAAGTTCGTAAGAGATGGCGACTTTCAAAGATTATCATTGGATATTGGCGAGTCGTTCGCCGCGTCGCCGGCAGTTGTTGCGAGACGCCGGTTGGGAATTTGACGTCATTCCCGCGTCCGACGTCGCGGAAGATACGATTCGCCCTAAAGAATTACCGTCGCAATACGCGGAGCGTCTTGCACGGCAAAAAGCGGAAGACGTCGCCAACGCTTTTCTTTCGGGAAAAAAGGAAGGAATCGGCAAAGATTCGCGTCCGATTGCGGTGATTGGTTGCGATACGATAGCCGTTTGTCATGGCGAAATTCTTGGAAAACCGATTGACGTCAACGACGCCCGCCGAATGCTCCAAATGCTACGCGGTAACGAACATGAAGCGATAAGCGGGCTGTGTCTTATCGATGTTGCAAGCGGTAAAAAGAAAGTTCAACATGACCGCACGATTCTTTTCATGCGCGACGTCGCCGACGAAACGCTGGAAAATTATCTTTGTTCCCGACAATGGGAAGGAAAAGCCGGCGCATTTGGTTATCAAGACGGCAACGATTGGCTGACTCTTGTTTCCGGCAGCGAATCGAACGTCGTCGGCTTACCGCTCGAATTGTTAATGAAAATGATATAAGCCGCCAAACCAACGCTGATATTGGCTCCTGTAATCTGATTTCTACCACAGCGCCAAATTATCTCTATTGTCCATTTTTAATTCTGGCGGAGGTAGCTGCGCGTCTGACTTACCTAGCTGCGCGTTTGGCGGGGGTAGATTTTCCTCAAAAAACAGGAAAAATTTCATAAAAATAGAAAAGTTTGATTTCAAAAATTGAAAAAATCAAAAAAACATTATAAAATTTATCGTATTCGGAGACAAAAATCGCTCGCTCACGCTTCCCGCCCTGTTTTTAGGTTACAACGTCGGTTTGTCCGATTTATTCTTTAACTCTTGTTCTTGCCTATTGTAAGCGTCGGTCAGTTGGTCGAGAACATAAAAATCGTCTTTGGCTTCGGCGAGAAGTTTGGCGTAAGCGTCAATGTGTTTACCAAAATCGGCGACTTGCAATTCGGGAAGTTTTTTCGGACGTCCGAGAATCGGCCACTTATAAAAACAAAACGCCGCGCAAAGCGCTATCACATGACATAAAATGATCGAAAGCGGATAGATATGCAGCAACGTCAGAAGAACATGCGGCGATTCTTCGTTGAAATCCTCGTTTCTTTCAAAGTTGACGTCTTGAGAGCCGACGTAAACGAAAATCCGTTTTTTTGCTCCGAACTGCGCAATCAATCGCCCGGCAAGTTTGCGGTGTTCGCGATTGACAAGCGGATAATTGAGTAAAAAACCGGCATTGCTCACGAAAATCGCCTGACTTTTCCCCACCTTTTTCCGCGAAACCGCCGCTTGTCCGGCGACTTGTTCCGGCTCGACGCCGAAACTCTTTGCCGTTTGTCCGTCAACAATCAACAACGGCGCAACGTCGTCGCCTAACGTCCAATCTTCCAAATAGGTCAAATGCAGTTTTGCCGCGTCAATACCGTCCGTCCAACGGGAATCGCCTGAAATCGCGGACGCCGCGTAAGATTGTTTGCGAAGTCCGATTGTAAACCAACAACATTCCGGCTCAAATTCCCAATTTGCCCAAAAAAACGGATCGTCTTCGTCATTGTTCAGGTCGTTTTTTACGCCGTTTTTTTCGGAATCGCCGGATGCTTTTTCCTTTTCTTTGGCGGCGTTTTTTTCTTCGCGCGTTTTATTTTTCGCGTTATTCGCATCGCTTGCGTTGTCGGCGATATTATTGTCGGTTGAATTTTTGTTCGGCTTTTCTTTTTTCTTACGTCCGGGATAATCTAAAAATTTCCGCGAATCGCTTTTCGCCTTGAATTTTTGGGACGCGATCTTTTGCTTGTCTTCCTGCAACGGAGCTTTTTTCTCGACGTCGTCCCAATAATCGTAAGTCGATTCAAACGCCCGTCCGACGTAAACAAACGTGCGGTTCGGCTTGGCTCGCAGCCAATCTTCAATTTGTTTCACCGACTCGTCGCCCGGACATCCGGTTTTTCTTGCGAACCAAATCAAGACGTCGGACTTTTTCGCATAGGAATTGACTTGCGTTCCGCTTCGTACCGTATGACCTTTTCTTGCCGTCATGTCGTAAAAAACCGAAATCCCGTTGACGCTTTGATCGTAAACAAGCGGCGGAATGTAACCCGTTTCCACCTCCGGCTGACAACCGGCTGTTCCCGATAACAACGCGAAACCAACGATCAACAACGGCAAAAGATTTTCGGCGGGCGGCGTTGCAGAAGACGCGGCGGAAGAGTCCGGCATGTCAAGTTTCAACGTCAAATTGCCGCGATACGGCGCCGCGGCGACGGAAAGCGTTTCCTGTTGTTTTTTCTCGTCGCGCCGTTGTTTTTCCGCTTTCACGGCGGCGCTAAATTCGCGGCGATGTTCCCAGACGCCGAGAAACATTAACCGCGTTATCGGATGATCGCCGTAATAAACCGACTCAAATAACGCCATCGCGTTTTCATAATACGCCGCCGCGTCTTTCGCCGTTTTCAGTTCGCGGGCATATTCGTGATTGGTCTTTCCTTTGTGCATCCGAATCAACTGATGCATATCAAGCCAAACAAGCTGATGACTAAAATAATAAATCAGCGCGTTCCGGTATTTCCCCTCTTCAAACGCCCGCTGCGCCGCGCCGATCAGATCGTCGAACATGTCGCGGGCTTCTTCCGGCAGCGTTTCAATCCGCCGCCGACGTTCCTGATATTCTTCTTTTCGCCAAAGTTTTTTGAATAAGTCGCGGTTGCGATGAACAATGTACCATGCCAGCAGCAAAACAACGGCAAGAACAACGATTATTATAATCGTCAACGTTCCGTATTCTAAACTTCCGAGAAACTTAAAAAAAGCGATCCAGCCCCGTCCCCATTCCCGCGACTCCCTTGAGACGTCTTTCTTCGGTTTTTCTTTGGGAAACGGAAGGAACTGCGAATCGTCCTGCTCGGAAGAATACCAGGGAAATTGCCTGGAAAGCGTCGTCGATTTTCCAAGCGCGCGTTTCGCGTCTTCCACCGATTTCGCGTCCGGTTCCGCCGCAGGAATCGGAACAACTCCAATCAACAAGAAAACGACAATTGCTGCGCTTGACGATACAACCGCTAAATGTTGTTTATACTTTCGGAAGAAGAATGGCTTAATCATCGTTTGGAATTTTTTATTGGTTTCTCGCCGTTCTCTCGTTTCCTTTTACAGAACGTTGGCGGTTGGAAGAACGACGTCAACTTGAGTATTAAATTGGTCAAAGTTTATTTTCGTCCTCGTGTGTTGTTGATCATGCGAACATTTCTAATCTAATACTTCCGCACTGAATAGGAGTCGTTTGCGTCGCCGCTGTCATTGCCAATCGCCAGATTTCCATTTCAAAAAACGGAACGCATTGCGAGGATTGTTTTTTGGCTATGTTTTCGCGTTTCAGGATAAAAATCACTATAACAACAATATCTACAACGTAAGTTACATTTTTGGGTGATTTCTAATAAAAGTAATCTATTCGTAGAAAGTATAAAATTCTCCAAAGTAGTTTCTTTACCCTTAACAGTCACTTTAGCAATATCTTTAATTGGTAAAGGAGTATTTTCTTGAAACATTCCAAGATTTACAAATTCAGATAACGTTTTTTCTAGTTTATGAAGTCTATCATTTCCCCAATAATTATATTTATCGAAAAAACGTTTTCTATCAAAGAGCACAAAATCATCTATTACATCAAATATTTCATGACTTATTCGAATAATTTCATTTGTTCTAACATCATAAATATAAGAATTGTTGTTGTGAGTTTTATATTTAACGTAAGAATTAGAACTCATGGGCTATAAAAAGTAAATACTAGGATGAAATTGAAGTAAGAAATATACTTTACATGAATAGTAAGAATTGTCATTTATTGAGGAGAAATCGTTAACTTAGGGAAACAAAAGTGCAAACTCTCGCCGTGAGGAGTATAACATTAAAAATTTTCTGTTTCCCGTATTTGCTAATTATTTCAATAGAAACTATTATCACGAAGCATTTGTTGTATTTGTAAGATTTCCATCTTTTGCCGGCGTGGCTGCCGACATTCCAGTACTCCATCTTGCATCATTATTTAAGCAAACACAAGAACAATTACAAGTACATGTACAACTTACGCTTTGTAAATCAATTTCCTTTCTTTTTTCATTACCTCCGTAGAAAAAATTTGTAACCTCGACGTCATCTTTATAATAATTGTCTAACATCATCGTTTTCCTTTTTATTTAAATTTAAAAATCAATACACAAACAAAATAAAATGATAATAAACACCCATTGAAATAACTTATTATCATTTTATATTTCTAATCGCTGGTTGATAGTGTATACAAACTGATCATTACTTGAGTATGTATTGGAGTTTATTTTATTACGCCATTTAGTTTCTGTTGCCAACATTGCTTCATGACGGACAACAAGACCAGTCGTCAACTCAACATAAACCATTGCATCAAGACGACTAATAAATTCACATTGTTTTGTAACATCAATAATTTTTTCTTTTCCAGAAGAATCAACAGTAGATGTAAACATACCGTAACATTCTTGATTTGATTGTGAAGTATTTTTGCCTGTCACATGAATTTTGAAAGTTTTACAGCCGGCAACCTCAAAAAAACCTACTATTTTATTTTTTGTAGGAAAACTATAAATACTTCCTTTTGGTATGTCCCATTGCTTTTCCAAAAAAAGTTTTTCACTTTGTGGATAATCATAATAAAGCGCTGGAAAAAGTGAAAAACATGAAGCGTCAAATTTTTCACCTGTGTTATTATCAAGCGTAAAACCCTTATCATTTTTTATAACAGTTCGAGTACCACATTTTTTTTCATGAACGTTACCCGGATAAAAATTTTTGTAATTAATTCCCCTTAATATCATTTGATCCGAGATATTTTTATATTGTTTTGCTGAACCAACAATGAAATCAAACCAATCAGGGATAGTTTCTTTCGATATCTCACATTGTTTTGAACCGAATTGCGCGGTCAAAGCCAATACCTGATATTCTTTATTAGGGAGAATTTCAGGGGAAATTTGAAATTCTTTTAAATTATTGATTTTCTTTTCTGAATAATAAACTTTTTTTAAGCAATTATTCCATTCATCGCAATAAATGGAATAATCGCTTGTTAGTTCTGTATTCCTATTTTTACTTTTGACATAGCGTACTATAAATGGAGTAACTGTAAGTCCGCCAATAATTGTACCAAGTACCGCACGTCGTGTAAATTTTGAATCCATAATTCTTTTCTATCATTTCATTATAAAAAAGTTACTGATTATTAAGTTGCCATAAAATTTTCCCATTTACTTATAAGAATTTTAACAATCTAAATAAAAAACCAATACCAATATCCTTAGTATTTCCAAAAATAATGAAAATTTTTTCGATAATTTTATTAATACTTTATTTATTCTGCCTATTTACAGTATCATGTAATTCATCAAACAAAACTGTTTCATAATCTTGATACATCAATTTCTTGCATCTGTTTGTTGACCACTCTCCGTAATATTGCTGGTCAAATTAGTATGAAAAAATTGACAGAAAAACGATTGCTCTTCATTGTAACGCAAATTTTTTTAAAAAACAAGCCGCTGAAAATCGCCGTTGTTCGCCGGAAAAACCGGTTTCCCGTTTGTCCCGCAATTTGAGAGACGTTTTCTCTTTCTAAAATCGAACTTTTGTAAGAAATCTCGCTTGCACGAATCGGGGCTTTTATGGTAAAATACACTGAGTTTTATCGCGTCGTGCGTTTTACAGAGACGCGAATTGTCGTTTTGTTTATTTGACGTCATTTACGGAGAATCCTGTTATTATGAGTTCGGATGTTGAAAAATTTCATGTTCTTTTGGTGGACGACGATCCTGAAATTCTCGATTCCATGCGGGTCGCGCTGGAAGCCAATCATTATCATGTCACGATTGCCCGCAACGGAAGTCAGGGATTAGCCCTTGCCGAGCGTCAAAAATTTGATCTGTTGATTCTCGATATGATGATGCCTAAACGAAGCGGTTTTCTTGTTCTTGAAACGTTGCGGCAAACAGAAAAACGCCCCACGCGAATCATTATGGTAACAGCCAACGAGGGAAATCGTCATCGCGAATACGCGGAACAACTCGGCGTCGATGAATATCTTCGTAAACCGTTCCCAATGGATACGCTTCTCGAATCGGTCAAACGGGTGATGGCAAAATAAAATAACAACGTCAATAAAAATGATTGCGCAATCCTATCGTATTTTTATATTTTTCCTTTTTACTCGATTAATTTTCCAAACAGCGTAAACGGCGCGGCGTGCGTGATTGTCGCCGGAAGAATGCGTCCGATAAGTTGACGATGTTGTTCCGACGCCGCGTCAAAGACGACAATTCGGTCGCACGGCGTGTGTCCCGTTAATTGTACCGACAGTTGAGACGGCGGCGGATCAATTTGTAAAAGATCGCAGGATTTCGCGGCGGTTTTGCTGATTCCTTCGACAAGGATTTCTACGGTCTTGCCAATAAATTCCCGATTCAATTCCATGCTGATTGCGTTTTGTACGGCGAGCAACTCGTTGTTGCGTTTTCGTTTCACGGAATCCGGCACGTCGTCTTGAAAAAGTTCTGCCGCTTTCGTTCCGGGACGAACGCTGTATTTAAAAATAAAACTATTTTTGAACCGTCCGTATTTCACCAAATCGACCGTTTGCTGAAATTCTTCGTCGGTTTCGCCGCAGAATCCGACAATAAAATCGCTTGTTACCGCCGCGTCGGGAATCGTCGCGTAAATTCTGTCGAGCAAATCGCGGTATTCTTCCGCCGTATAACGACGTTTCATTCGCCGCAAAACGGAGTTAGAACCGCTTTGTACCGGAATATGCAAAAACGGCGTCACTTTCGGAATATCGCGGACGGCTTGTAAAAGTTCGTCGGTCATGCCGGTCGGATAATTCGTCACGAAACGAATTCGCCGAATACCGTCAATCTCTTGAATCATCGCAAACAAATCTTGCAGCCGCCACGTTTTTCCGCCTTCCGAATAACGGTAACTGTTGACCGTCTGGCCAATCAACGTGACTTCAAGACGCCCCTGATCGGCAAGCTGACGGATTTCCGCCTCAATTTCGCGCGGCGGACGGCTTTGTTCCGGTCCTCGCACGCTCGGCACAATGCAATAAGAACAAAACTTATCGCAACCGAACATGATACGAACCATCGCTTGATACGGATTACTTCCGACTCGTAAATTCCGCTGCGGATTGAATTGCTGAAAACTTTCCCGCACGTCGCTTTGTTTTCCGTCAATTCGGTCTAAACTAATTTCAAGCCGCTTTTCGCGTTTCTTTTCAACCGACTTGACAATCTCCGGCAGTTGACGAAGCTGCCCCGGTCCAAGAACAATATCCACATGCGGCGCGCGGCGGAAAATCGTTTCCTTATCTTTTTGCGCCATACAACCCATCACGGCGATAATCGCGTCCGGCTTTTGATCTTTCCAATGCTTGAGCCGTCCGAGCTCGCTGTAAACTTTATCTTCGGCATGCTGCCGGACGCTGCAAGTATTGAACAGAATCACGTCGGCGTAACGTTTTGCGGAAACCGGTTGATACCCCGCTTCCATCAAACTTGCCGCCGCCAATTCGCTGTCCAACACGTTCATCTGACATCCGACCGTTTCAATGTAAAAATTTAATGGCATGAGGAAGGTTAAAGGGAAAAGCGTTTTTTATTTTGTTCCGTCATGGATTTATTCCTAAAGTATTTTCATTCTTTTCTCTACGATCCCGTCGCCGCTTTGAGTCGAATCGGATCGTTTCGTCTTTTTTCAAACGTCTTATCATTTTTTTGTTCCAACAAGACTTATTTATCTTATTGGATTTACAAGAGTCAATGATATTTATTTTAGAATTGTTTTTCATGTCTCCAATTCAAGAGACGGCGCGTTCAAGCGACCAATTGTCGGGAATAATTGCATGTTTGCTGATACAAACCACGCCGTCGCGAATCATACCAAACGGCAATTCGGGAGTCAATTGGATTTTGTCGCGGTTAATTATGGCAACATTCTTTCCGATCTGACAGTTTTTGTCAATGATCGTTTCTTCAATGATGGAATTGTCGCCGATTCCCATTGGAGGAACGTCGGTTTGCGGCTTTTCCGCATTGCCGGGATAAAAATCGTTTCCCATGACAATCACATTTTTGAGCCGCGCGTTTTTCCCAATTTTGCAACGGACGCCGATGATACAATTTTCAACAACCGCTCCTTCTTCAATTAAACTTCCATCGGAAATAATAGAGTCTTTGATATTTGCGCTGCGAATCCGGCTCGGCGGCAAAAATCGATTTTCCGTGAAAATAGGCCAATCGGGACAATCGAGCGAAAATTCCGGGCGTTCCGACGCCATGTTAATATTCGCCTCAAAAAACGAGCGAATTGTTCCGACGTCTTCCCAATAACCGTCGAAAAGATGGACTTGAACATGTTTCGACCGGAAAACCGCCGGAAAAATTTCTTTTCCGAAATCGGCGTAGTCGGTTTGCGTCAAAGCGTCCACAAGAATTTTCCGGTTAAAGAGATAAATTCCCATACTTGCCATGAAATCGCGTCCATGCGACGGAATTCCGGTTCGGTCAATCCATTCCGGATCGGTGCGAACATGATTGAGTTCTTCGTCGGTTTTCGGCTTTTCGAGAAAACCGACAACCCGCCCGGGGTCTTCAAGCCGCATAATACCAAGCGACTTTGCCTGATCCCGCGTCACCGGAACAGAGGCGATCGTGACGTCGGCGTTGGAGTCAAGATGCGTCTTGAGCATCGGCTCAAAATCCATACGGTACAATTGATCGCCGGACAAAATTAACACATAATCAATATCGCGGTGTTCAATGTAATTGAGATTTTTCCGAACGGCGTCGGCGGTTCCCTGATACCATGTTTCCTGATCGTTTCGTTGCTGCGCGGCGAGAATTTCGACAAATCCGCGATTAAAGCTGTCGAATGTATAAGAATGGACGTGATGATGCAAACTGACCGAATTGAATTGCGTCAAAACGTAAATCTTTTCGAGACCGCTGTTGATACAGTTGGATAACGGAATATCGATAAGCCGATATTTTCCGCCAATCGGAACGGCGGGTTTAGAGCGGTATTGCGTCAACGGATACAACCGCGTTCCGCGTCCGCCGCCGAGAATCATCACCACGACTCGTTTGAAAAGATTTTTGTCCAACGCTCCTGTGTATTTGGAATTCATTTCCTAACCTGTTTCGCTTCTTTATAACTGCACTTTCTCATTTCTGAAAAAGTTGTTTTTTCTAATTGACATATTATATCAGTTTGTTTTCGGAATGGAAACAGTGGTTTTGAAAATTTTTGCAAAAAAATTTCGCTTGCGAAGCTTTTAACTTTTTACCTTCTTCGCGGCGTTTTCTGTTGAACGTCAAATTTTAAGAAAAATTCAGAGGATACTTGTCTGAGTGAATCCTCCGTTGTTCCTTCATTTTTTTGCCCGATACCACAACGATTCCCAATACCGCCGGTCGGTTTGATAAGGATCGATCGGCTGTCTTGGATCGTGATTCGGCGGCAAGATACCGTAGCGGATCATTTCGCGGATGTAAGGCGTGTTGGCGATAAAAGGTTTCATGTCAAAACGATTACTCTCTTCAAGAATGTAACGCCGTCCGCGTTCTATTCCGGCAAAAATTGCTTGGTAATCTGGATCGTTCTTATCGGCAAAGACAATTTCGGGACATCGCTGCGTTCCTCCGGCGGCTTTGCTTAACGGCGCTCGCAATACATTGGATTTTTCCGGCGAAGTCAAATTGAAAATCGTATGGCGGTTAAAACGTCCGCCGTCGTCCGAAAGGTTATGCGCGATTCGCAAATTCTTTTCTTGCGTATGACATTTGTCGCACCGCCGCGCAATCGCTTCCCGCATCGCGGCGCTTTCTTGCCATCCGAGATCGTTTTGCGTATTTTTATTGCGGTAATACCAGCCGATTAACCCCGTTCCGTTGGCGGCGTAAGTTCCGGCGTAATTCGCGCCGGCTTCGAGCCAGTATTTGACGATTTTCTTTTCCTGCGCGGAAAGTTTCGCTCCTTCATGTTCCCGTTCAATCAATTGATACAACCGGCTTGCCGCAGCGCCTATCGTATAAGGCGGAAAATTGCTTTCCGGTCGATTGCGGTTGTCGCCGAGCATATTCCGCCACGAAAGCGTCGTATAACTGAAAGAATAGAGCGGTCCCCAATCTCCAACAAGATTGACGCCCGCGTCGGCTCTTTCATTGTTATGACATGAAACGCAATGCTTATCGAGAATCGGCTGGACGTCGTGCGGAAAATCAAATACGTCGGGAACGCCGTCCACCGGCTTCGGCGAGACCGGACGTTTTGCAACGGTCCGCATCAGTTGCGTTTTGCCGATTTCGGGAGCTTCTTGACGCGATTCATGACATCCGATACACGAATTGGTTTCGCCGGGCATCGCCGTTGTGAAACTGTGCATTCGCTTGATCGCCTTGCCGTTTTGATCCATCGCGATAAAGAAGAAACTCCGCTTGGCGGGAAGTTCAAAAAACGCGCTGCCGTCCGGTTCGACGGGAACGGAGCCGTAAATTCGTTCAATCGTGAACGTGCCGCCGTTGGAAATTTGATCCATGCCGCCGCTGTAATGAATAGGTTCCGGCAGCGTTTCAACAACTAATAACTCTTTGATCGAACCGCGTTTCACGTCCGCCATTTTTCGACCGGCGTAAACGTCGAGCAACGCGAATTTTCCGACGGATTTCGCGTCGTCAGATTGATCGGCAATAACCGCTTCGCGTTTTCGTGGAATCGCCGGACGCGGTTCATGAACGCAATACCCTTGCTCTTTCAGTTCTTTCGGCAATTCATACAACGTTTGTTCGCATCCGTCGCCGTCCACAAGCTGCAATTGCGTATGCCGCGCCGCGAGAAACGCATTTTCGCTGAACGCCCAAGGGTCGGCGTGATCGTAATGCGTAGAAACCGCGACGGCGCCTTTGGGATTGTCGGGTCCGTATTTCGGATCAATCACCGTAATTTTGCCGTAATGTTCCGTGCGTCCGTGACCCGGCGAAAAAATTGCAACGACTTTATTCGACTTATCCACCGGTTTCGCGTCGATCATCACGATTCCCGGTTCAAGGTTGCCGTAAAAAACCATCTGACGCGTACCGTCGGGATTGGAAGTCCAAAGATGGTGATAATGAACTTGCGAACGATCGACATATTCCCAACGCATATAAAGGATTTGACCATTCGGCAGAGGCCACGGCGTGTTGTCCTGTTCAATATTCGCCGAAATTTCACAGATATTTTCGCCGTTTGGTCCGCAGCGGTGAAGCGTCGCCACTTGCGTCAACCAGCATTGTACCCAACGTTTTGCGCGGCTGGAACAGAAAACGAGGTCGCCCGACGCGGTGTAAGTCGGCTCAATATCGTCCCATTCGCCGAAGGTAATTTGCCGCAAGCCCGTTCCGTCTATGTTGATTTCATACAAATTATAATGACGTTTGTTTGCCGGAAGATACGAAAAAACGACTCGTTTTCCGTCGTAGTGAATTTGCGGATCGCGGAGAGAACCGCCGGCGTCTTCAAAGATCGTGCGGGCTTCGCCGGTTTGAACATTCAGCAGACGAAGCGACGCTCCACCGTGCGGTTCAAACGGAAAAGCGTTGGCGTCGGCGGCGTAATAACCGAAATTTGCGTACCAATGCTCGTCTTTTCCCGGCTTTCGCACAACAAATAAAATTTCTTTAACGTCTTTCATTTCCTCTGCGAGAAACTGTTTTTTGAGATCGAATGTTTCGCGGGCAAGCGGTTCGTTTTTACGACGCAGCGCAAGATAATCGTAAAATATCCAACTTCCGTCTGTCAGCGCGACGGCGAAACGATTTTTTCCTTTCGTAACTTTTCCCGCCGGAATTTCAAAAATTACCGACTCGAAAAATCCGGTATCTTTTTGCGCGTTGAAACGATCGCCGATATTTTTCAAACCGTTCGGCTGACGTTTCGCTTCCAACTCAAAACCGTTAAGCGTTATTTTAATCAGCGACGGTTCGTAAGGATGCGCGTGCGCGGCGCCGATAACAAAGTACAACGGTTCGTCAAACGTTTTCCACGACGTAAATTCAATTTCCGCCGTGAACGACGCTCCGGCGTTTTTCAGATCGCGCGTACTGATATGAATTGGAATCCAATCGCGGTTTCGATTTTCGCCGACGACAAAACGCGCAACCGGCGACTTTGTTCCGCGTAATTGTTCCCAATTCACGGATCGGGCAAACTCGGCGGATTTTGCGTCGGGGCGTCCGATTTGAAACAAAATTTCTTGTTCCGAATCATTTGCCGCGTAACATAAAATTGTCATTGCCGTAAAAATGCAAGCGGTAATTGCATAAAAGCGTAAACACAAGAAAAAAGAGAGAGTCATCTTTGTCCTCATTGAGTTTTGATTGGCAGGTTAAAAGGAAGGGTTTTTCTATTCTATAAAACAGAAACGTCTTTCAATATATCAAAATAAAAAAGAATAAACAAGCGCTGCAAGAAATATATTCAAAATTTCTCAACAGAGAACTTCTAAAAACTTTGTGCGACTATTCAGTAGTATCTATTAAAGTATACTTTACCCGGTCAAGATACGAACATTCGAAAATGACAGGAACATTGGGTTTAAGAGTTTTCGCAGTTTAGGTTTATGAATTTTATTGGTGTTGGCCAAGCAGTCCATGATACTTCGCTTGTACGTTGCAAAGTCTTGATAATAGCAGGAATACAA
>JAISZO010000117.1 GCA_031269105.1 Planctomycetaceae bacterium
AAAACAGACCAATCAATCAACTCATCAAGACGACGAAGAAAGTCGTTAATTTGGTTAATCTTGTCCAGCTGATATTCACAATCAAAAAACGAGGACTGAGACATAGGACAAAAAATGAAAATGAAAAAGGGAAAGGGAAAATTTTCTACGGAATGCTCATCATAACAAAAAAATAAAGCCTGACTACTACCGCACAACGGGGAATTTTTAGAGGTGCCCTTTTACCGATTGCCTGAAAATTACGTCTTTTGCGGGACGGATGAAGCGCCGCGCCAGTCGGTTGCGCCGACTGACGCTCCTCCAATGGCAAAAGTATCTCCACAAAATATTTTAGATTTTTAAAGATCAAAACAAATCCTCATTTCTACTTTCTCCCTCATTTTTTAACAAAATAACCTTATTCCCTTATTTTGAAAGATGACAGATAGAAAATAGGAAAAATTAGGGAGATAATGAGGTTTTCGATGGAAAATTTCTCCGTGAAAATTTGTGGAGATACTGTTGAAAAAAAAGACCGCAAAAAAGTGAAAAGCTAAAATGATAAATTGGAGCGTCAGCGACTGTTTCATCCTCGCTGACGTTTCGGTCTGCCAATGTTTTTCGCTTTTTCTACGCGGCGAAAGGGGAGTTTCGCTTATTTTACAGTCCCAGCGTTTCTTTCATGGAATACAAACCTGCGGGACGTCCGGCGATATATTTTGCGGCGGCAATCGCTCCGTAGGCGTAGCAATCGCGATTGGTGACGCGAACCGTGATTTCAATCAATTCGCCAAGCATTCCGAAAACAATTGTATGTTCGCCGGGATTATCGCCAACGCGAACGGCATGATAACCAATTTCATTGGCGGGTCTTTCGCCGACAATTCCTTTGCGTCCGTGAGCGCTTTGGGTTTGCCCCATTTCCCGCGAGATGATTTCGCCGAATTTAAGAGCCGTGCCGCTTGGAGCGTCAACTTTGTGATGATGATGACGTTCAAGAATTTCAACGTCCACGTTTTGCCCCGCCAACGCTTTCGCGGCGGTTTGCGCCAACTTAAACGCAACATTCACAGCCATTCCGGTATTCGGCGACCATAAAATCGGAATTTCTTTCGCCCCGTCGTGAATTTGTTTTTCTTGCGCCGAAGATAAACCGGTGGTCGCCAAAACCAACGGCGTTTTCAAGGAAACGCACGCGGCAAGAATTTTTTCCGCCGCCGCCGCGTTTGAAAAATCAATGACCGCATCCGCCTTTTGGGAAAGAGCGTCCGACAACAAAAGACCAATCGGACCAATTCCGGCAATCGTACCGACATCCACCCCGATTTTCGGATGCTGCGGAACGTCAACCGCCGCGCTCAGCGTCAAATCTTTATCTTGCGAGATCAACGCGACAAGACGACTCCCCATTCGTCCCGCCGCTCCATGCACGGCAATAGAAAATTTCGGCATAAAATCCTTTCACGAGATGATTTTTTATTCATAAAACAAGAGTTGGGAGTCCGGTTCCAGATACCAGTTTCCAGCGTTGGTTTTCAACACGGGAAAGTAGGGAATGCCAACCTTGGAACTTGCAACCTGACCTCAAATCAATTTCCAAGCGGGCTTTTTCGGCAAGTACGAATCAAATTCCTCGAGTAACGCTTTTTGATAATCGCCGACAAAAACGCCGTCGAAAAAGCGGTCGAGACCTTCTTTTTCGAGTCTTTCCCAACTTTTCTCTTCCGCGCCGGGATTGATCGGGAAAAATAAAGCGTTGTTGACAATCGCCGCTTTGTAATCGCCGGGAGCGTCGCCGACCATCAAAATATGATTCGCCGCGTAATTGCCGATTTGTTGGGCGTAACCGAGCGATTCTTTTTTCGTACCGATTTCCTGACCGCAAATTTCCGCCGTGTATTTGGCAATATCCTGTTCTTCCCATTCGCGGATTAACGCTTCCTGCGGCGTTGCCGAAACGACAAGAATGTCGGCGAGGTCTTTCATTTTTTCGAGCGATTCCCGCACAAACGGAAACGGCGGCACACCTTCTCGCACAATTTCGCCAACTTGCCGATTCACCGCCTCCGACCACGCCAGCGTTTTCGCTAAAATCGGGTCTTGCGTTTCCTCGACCGCTTTTTTCAGAGCCGGATTTCCGAGTTTCGTTTCGCTTTTGATCCAATCGACAAGTTCCTGCGGAATTTCGATTTTCACGCCTCGCGCCGCGACTTCCGGGCGTTTTTGCAGCCATTCCAGCGTTTCAATTAACGCCGGAAAACGGTTGATTCCGCGACTTTTCGAGTATAAATTCACAAATTCCGCCGCTTCGCGGGCATATTTGCTAACGCCCTGCAATCCCCAATGACTGATGATTTGCGGAATGAAACATTCTTTATGTTTGAGTTCCATCGTATCGAACGCGCAACCGTCCGAATCGATACCGACTAAAAATTCGTGTTTTGCCGTGTAAGCGAGCATCATGTTTTATCTCAAAATGGTTGTAATGTTTGCGTCAAAAACAAAATTGACGGAAAGAAACAGTTTACCACAACTTAAATCGCTCGACAATCACCCAAAGAACTTGCAATTCCAGAATTTGCTAAAAACTTTTGCCAACCTCTGGAAACGCGTTTTTCTTTTTCTGCATTGATGATTGACGCCGGCGGCGCATTCCGCTTGCAAAACTTTTCACTTTAACAGGGAGAACGGTAACTTGGTAGTTTTGGATAACAGCGCTTGCATTAAATCGGCAAAAGAGTTATTTTTCAGTTACTTGATGTTCTCTCGAAGGACGCGGCGAAAGTAGCTCGTTGTAATTTTGCAATAATTTTTTGAATTATTAAAAATGACCGCTGAAATACGGCGAAATATTATAACAATTTAATCAGAATTGAAATATCCCAATTTCTAATATTAACGGAACAGCAACATGCGCCAAAATCGTGAATCAAAAAAGAAAAATGTGGAATATTTTGGAATTTTCTTGAAATAAATTTCATGAGTCAAAAAGCGACGATTCAAAAAGCGAAATCGCGAAGGAAAATTTTAAGTTCCGTTTTTTACAACAACAGGAAGATTGCGTTACGTTTTATTGTATATTTTTCCTGCATTGCGATTCAAGCAACCGCATCTGTTCGGCGTAATCGGACGCTCCGAAAATTGCCGTGCCTGCGACAAAAAGATGGCAACCAGCTTTCGCACAATCGGCGATCGTGTGCGTATCAATTCCGCCATCGACGGAAATTAATGCGTTTGTCGGCGCGTGTTTTTTAATGACGGCGATTTTATCCAACACGGTACGGTCAAATTTTTGTCCGCCAAAGCCGGGCGTCACGCTCATTGTCAGAATAATATCCGCGTCGGAAAGAAACGGCGCGAGTTTTTCAATCGCAGTCGGCGGATTATGAGCAAGTCCGGCGGCAGCGCCCAATCCGCGTATTTCCTCCAGCAACGGACGCGGATCGTTCAACGTTTCAATATGAACCGTTATCAAATCCGCGCCGGCTTTGCGAAACGCACGAACATATTTTTGCGGCTCGGATAACATCAAATGCACGTCAAGCGGCAATTCCGTCGAGCGGCGTACCGCCTCGACAACCGGCACGCCAATACTTAAATTCGGCACAAAATGACCGTCCATGACGTCAAGATGCAAAATTTTTGCTCCCGCTTCTTCCACAGCACGGATTTCAGACGCAAGATTTGCAAAATCCGCCGCCAAAAGAGACGGATTGATCAACGGACATTTTTTTACGAGATCAGCAATCCAAAATAACTGAGACATTTTTTGAACTTGTGAAGTTTGCGAAGAAAAAGTAATCATGACGTCTTGTCGTTGCCAACGGCGGGAAATCCTTGTTACAATATTATCATAATTCCAGAAAATACAAATACGACGGTAACAGAAACGCGATTTTCAGATAAAAACGCCGCCGAATGGATGGCGCCCCGCATAAGGGAGGGAAAACCGTCGCCGACGTTCCAGTCTGTCAAAGGGAGTTAAAAGCTAAAAGTTGAATAAAGGATTGTTTTAATCCCAGAGCGACGCATTCCGCTTGCGAAACTTTTCACTTTTGAAGGACTTGGCAAGACCTGACGAGTTGCAAAAATGGAATTATGAGAAACGTCCCATTTCCGAATACTTGGAAAAGCGTCGTTATGTTTCTCAAAACACATTCGGATCGCCGAAATCTTCGCCGCCTTGAAATTGCGTAAATTCGGCATATTCTTCCGGCGAGGAGTCGGCGAGGTTGGCAAAAAGCGTAAATTCGCCGATCCATGCGAGTTTCACGTCGCCAACCGGACCGTTTCGCTGCTTGGCAATCATAATTTCCGCTTGTCCGATAATTCCCATTTCTTCCGCGTCTTCGCGTTTATGATAATATTCCTCGCGATGCACGAACATGACCACGTCGGCGTCTTGTTCGATTGCGCCGGATTCCCTCAAGTGACTGAGACGCGGGCGATTGTCTTTTGTCGCTTCCGCCGCACGGTTCAACTGCGAAAGACAAAGCACCGGCACGTTCAATTCGCGGGCAAGACCTTTCAGCCGCCGCGCAATTTTCGCCACCTGCTCCTGACGCGGATCAAGCGGATTGTCCGGTTCAATCAATCCAAGATAGTCGATAACGATCAATCCCAAATCTTCCTGACGCTTAATGCGGCGGGCTACCGCTCCGATTTCCGTCACCGTTCGTCCCGGCGTATCGTCAATAAAAAGCGGAGCCGCGCCCAATTCGCCCGACGCTTTCGCCAACGCCTGACGGTCGGTAGTCGTCAACATTCCGGTTCGCAATTTATGAGCGTCAACACGTCCGCGACAACAAAGCATACGTTGCGCCAATTCGATTCTTGCCATTTCAAGACTGAAAACGACCGTCGTTTTCTTTTGTTCCACCGCGACATGATCGGCGATATTCGTTGCAAACGCGGTTTTCCCCATACTAGGACGCGCGGCAAGGATCAACAATTCCGAACCGTGCAAACCGCCGGTCATTGAATCAATATCCGTAAAACCGATCGGAATGCCGTCCGCGCCGCCGTTTTCCATTCGCGCGTCGAGAATGCGAAACGTTTCCATCAACACGTCGTGCATTTTTACGGCTTGATTGTTATTGCGATCGTCATTGATCGCGAAAATCCGCTCTTCGGCGCGGCTGACCAAATCGCGCGGCGTATATTCCGGTTCGTAAGCGTCGTGCAGAATTTCGGAACTCGCGTGAATCAATTCCCGCAAAACCGCTTTGTCGCGGATAATTTTTGCGTAATGCACGGCGTGCGCAGTAACGCGGACTTCCTGCATCAATTCGGCAAGATACGATTCGCCGCCGACCGCTTCCAAGTCGCCCGACGTTTTAAGTTGTTCGACAAGCAACATCAGATCGATTCCCGAACCGGACGAGTGCATTTGCAACAACGTTTCATAAATTTTACGGTTCGCTTCGGCGTAAAAATCAGACGAGCGAACAAGAACAGCAAGATCGTCGCAGACCGTCGGATCAAGCAAAATCGCGCCGACAACGCCGCGCTCCGCCTCGATACTTTGCGGCGGTAAACGGTCGAACATCATTAAACTTTTTTGCTCGCCGGACTGTTCTGATTTGCGGTTTTTCGTTTTCGCCATGACATTACTTCAATTTTTTCGACAGGATTAACAAGACAAGATTGTAACACGGCTTTGGGATTTCGTGCAACGATAAGAACGTCGTTGTTTATCATTATGGTTCAAAAACTATTCTTACGATCATTCGTAATTTCATACTTCTCAAAATATAACTAACATTATCAAAAAAAGAAACGAAACAAACGCTGGAATTTTATTCCCCCTTGTTTCGTTTCTGTTTAATAAATAAAACGGAATGAACTAATCCATGAAACCAATTAGGTCCTGGCTACGGTTCGGCTGTTGCAATTTGCGGACGGCTTTCGCTTCAATTTGCCGGATACGTTCGCGGGTTACTTTGAAAATATGCCCCACTTCTTCCAGCGTGTAACTGTAACCGTCGCCGAGTCCGTAGCGAAGTTTAAGTATCTCGCGCTCGCGGTAACTTAACGTCTTCAGCACTTTTTGAATGCGGGTCCGCAACATTTCTTGCGCCGCACCAATCGCCGGACTTTCCGCATCGCCATCGGGAAGTAAATCGCCGAAATGGCTGTCTTCACTGTTACCGACCGGACGATCAAGACTAATCGGAAAACGGTTCATCGAAAGAATCCGTCGCGTTTCATCAACCGGAGTCTTTGCCGCTTCCGCCGTTTCTTCCACTGTCGGTTCGCGTCCTTTTTCCTGCAATAACTTTCGCGACACGTTTCGCATTTTCGACATCGTGTCCACCATGTGAACCGGAATACGAATCGTGCGGCTTTGATCGGCAACAGCGCGCGTGATTGCCTGACGAATCCACCAAGTTGCATACGTGCAAAATTTGAAACCGCGCCGATATTCAAATTTATCAACAGCGCGCATCAGACCAGCATTCCCTTCCTGAATCAGATCGAGAAAACTTAATCCGCGATTGCGATATTTTTTGGCAATGGATACCACTAACCGCAAATTCCCTTCCGAAAGTCCGCGTTTCGCTTCCTGGTATTTGGCAAACATGTCTTTTACATATTTTACGCGATGGCGAAGACTCGTCGGCGATTCCTGCGTTACTTTCAAAATCTGCCGATATTCTTCGACGAATTCGATGTACCGTCTTTCAGGAAGTCCGGCGGCTTTATATTCATAAATCCTCGCGCGAAGATAATCCACTCGTTTACTATATCGCTCAAGAGTGTTAATCATCGTTTCGAGCCGCTGCGTGCGAAGCCCTAACTCTTCAATCAAACGGACGGCGCGGCGACGGCTTTTTGCCAAACGTTTCCACGATGCGCGACGTTCTTCTTGCGAGTAAGTATAACTCATCGCCACGCGAAAATCTCGACGATTTCGGCGAATCAACGCGCATAATGTTTTTAAATTCCATTTAATGCGTCCTTTGATTTGCTCCTTTTCCAGATTGTCGGTCAAAGAAACCTGAACCGTTCGGTCAAATGGCAAATCGTTTTGATGCACGCGATCCAACGTCCGCACAGCGCTTTGCAACACATAATCGCATTCCAGCAACTTTGCGCGAAATTTACGCCGCGTGACTTCGATCTGTTTGGCAAGCGAAATTTCCCGCTGTCTTGTCAAAAGCGGAATCTCGCCCATCTGAGTCAAATACATCCGAATCGGATCGTCCGCCCAAGTATCGTCGAATTTGAAAAAATCATCTTCGGAATTTTCAAACGATTCGCCGCTCTCGTCGTCATCCGAGTCAGAATCTTCCAAGTCGTCTTCGTTTACCACGAGATCGATTATATCGACTTCTTCTTCCAGTTCTTCCTCAACAATAGCCGCAGCTTCAGAGCTTACGTCAAAGTCATCAATTAAAGTATCAGTATCGTACAAATCCAAGCTCCTCTGTCATCAATAATTTTTTGACGAAAATGTTCGGAAACTCAAAAGGTAACGTAATATAAGGATATTATTTAACATAACTGTTGAAAATCCAAGTAAAAACATCCTAAATTGTACCTTTATCATAACTAAAAAACGCCAAAAATATTCAACAAATTCTCAAATGTCTTACGTTTTTCTGAAATATAAATTTTCAAAAATTAAAAATTTTTTTACATCAACAACGCAAAAATTTCCAGCGTTTTACTACTACTAATTTACCATAAGAATCTTGCGCAGTTTAGCAAACATTCCATTTGGTAAAGAATGACTGTCAGGTAAAAAGTGCATTATAATTAAAAAGAAATGATTTTTCCCGGATTGACTCATCTTGCTCAATTCAGATGCAACGAAGTTAAGTATAAAAGGTCAAATGTTCTTTTTCAAAATTCTGCAATTCTCAAACCATAAGCGCATCGGAACTCAAAATAAACGGATTTCTAAATAATATCATCCGTTTGCTTTGATCGATTTTGGCATTGTCGTCGTAAAAGGATTCCGGGAAGGAAAAAACGGCTGAATAGGTTGAATGGAGAAAATAACCAAAGCTCGTTTTTTGAAATACGCGAAGCCAAAATTTTAAACTGCATAATCAACTGCACTTACTTATAATTTTAACAACTTGACTTGAGAAAATCCAGAAAAATTATCTAAAAAACACTTTTTTCCCTATTTTTTTTCGCAGTAACCTTTTTTATGTATAAAAGTGTTGCTTATTCAAGTATGTATTACATTAAATAAGTAAACCAGTAAAAATAAACAAAGCTACATTTCCCGTTTTTTACAGCGAGAGTACAAAAAATTTGTTTCACAAGTAATGTCGGTTGTTTGTTATTCTTTTTTGCATGTTTTTTGTTGTAATTTTCGTAAAGGTTCGTTAAAATAAATATTGATGGTTAGGAGACCATTGTAATCGTTTTTTGTTACCATTTAAAGTTTATTTGTTTTACATACAAGGTGCGTTTTGTCCAATCTTTATAAATTCCCCTGTTCGTGCGGATTGTTTATTCCAGTGAACGTCAATCAAGCGGGTTGTCAGTTGGAATGTCAATGCGGTAGTACATTGACTGTTCCGATGATGTCGGAGATTATGCGGCTCGAACTTTATACGGAAGAAGAAATCCGCAAGATAAATAAAGGCAAAGTCAAACCCGCAAATTTGCCGCGCAAATTCAATCTTGCTTTGATTTTGAAAACGCTCGGCGTTCTCTTGTTTTTTGCAGGATTTCTCGTTGCCGGCGTCGGAACGTTTTGTTTCGATCTGCTGAAATATCCAACGCTTAACGACGTTTGTAAAATGCAGCGTTTTTATAGTCACGGCGGAAGAGTTGTCGGTCGGGACACGCAACCGATTTCTGAACGCGATCTTATGCTTGTTTCCAGTTATAATCCGCAAACAAATCAATCAATTCCGCTCACGAAAGATTTAATACGTCAAATTTATGATCCTTATTATCTTATTCAACTTCACGACCATTTTAAAGGCGGTCTCGAATTGAGCGATAATTTTCACGAAAAATATACAAAACTCACGTTTTATTATTGGGCAAAGATAACCGCGTTTAGCGTTTTTATTGCAGTCGCCGTTTTGCTGTTTATTGCAGGTTTATGCCAACCGAAATATCTGCCGGAAATCGGCGAACGCGAAGGCGAAAGCTGGGAATGACCGCGAATCATGATTCATGATTGCTGAGACGATATCGATTGTTTCAGCACGTTTTCTTCCACAAAAATCGGCAACGGCGGCTGGCAGAGCATTGCAATAGCGATGGCGTCTGAAGGTCTGGCGTCAATTTCAATAATTTTTTCGCCATGTTGGATTTTAATTTGTGCAAAATAAGTTTGCTCTTCCAATCGGGAAATGATAATCTCTTGCATTTTACCGCCGAGTTCGTTGCAAACGCAACAGACAAGATCATGAGTCAATGGTCGTTGTTGCGGCGCTCCTTTCACGCGGCGGTCGATACTGCTTGCCTCGAAAATACCAATGAGTATATAAAATTCGCGGGTTCCAGCGACTTCCCGCAAATAAATCACTTGCTGATTATTGATTTCGCTGAAAACAATACGCGATAACTCCATCTGAACAAACATTTTACGTCTTTTCGCAAAAGAACACCCGAAACGCTATCTTTCTTTTTACAATCATTCGATCGGCGGTTCGGTTTCGCCGAACGTCATAAATTATAATGCTATACTCATTTGTCAAAAAAGTAAAGAGAGAGAAATCAGGATTGTTGTAAATTTTAGAAAAACTGCGATTGTTTTGTTTGATCTAAAATATCAATCCCGAAAAGATACAAGTTCTTCAAATCTCTATTACGCTTACGTTATTTTGACGTTAGAGCGTCGCGAGTTTTTGTAAAGGTCCGGCGACATTCAATTTTATACGCCAAAAACCGAATCAACCAGCCGACCGGAATAATTGTCGCCGTCAACGCCGCGACTCCAAGCCATTGGCGAATCGAAAGCGGATTTGTGCGGAAAATCATGCCGATTCCTAAATAATCGCTTGCCTGAACCATTCCGATTTGCACGACGGCGATGATTCCGATAACCGTCAAAAATAATCGGTTTTTATGCAAAAGTGAAAACGGCGATTCTTCATAACGAAGCGAGCGGCTGTTAAAAATATTCCAAAACTGGAACATAACAAAAATTGTAAAAAAAACGGTCAACGGCTCGATATTTTCCGATGCGCGAAGATCAATATGAAATTGGAAACGACGTTCCGAGTCGAGAAACCAACCGAAAAACAACGCGGAAAATAAAATAATCACCTGATAGACGCCGTTCGATAAAATCGTCAAGCCCATAGACCGCGTGATAATCGAAGCGTTTCGCGCAATCGGTTTGCGTTTCATCGAACCGGAACGCGGCGGATCGGCGCTGAGCGCGAGGGCGGCGAACGTGTCCATAATAATATTGATCCAAAGAAGTTGCGAAACAGTGAGCGGTAACGGGACGCCGATAAACGGTCCGAACAACGCGCAGGTCAATGCGGCGAAATTCACGGAAAGTTGGAATTGCAAAAATTTTTGAATGTTTTGATAAAGCGTGCGTCCCCACCAAATACCGGTAACGATGCTTTTAAAATTGTCGTCGAGCAAAACAATATCGCTCGCTTCTTTTGCAACTTCCGTACCGGTCATGCCCATCGAAATTCCGACGTCGGCGAATTTTAACGCCGGCGCGTCGTTCGTTCCGTCGCCGGTCATTGCGACCACTTCGCCTTGATGATGCATCGCTTTGACCAATCGAAGTTTGTCCATCGGCGTTGATCTTGCCAAAACGCGAAGATGCGGAATCACTCCCGCCAGTTTTTCGTCGTCCAATGCGGCAAATTCCTCCGAAGTCAACACGACTTGACCGTTTTGAACTTGCGTTTCGAGATTGGCGGGTTGATAATTGCCGCTCAAAATTCCCGCTTCTTTGGCAATCGCAACCGCCGTTGTTTTCGCGTCGCCGGTAATCATTTTGACGTTCACGCCGGCTTCGCGACACGTTTCCACCGCTTGAACCACTTCCGGTCGAATCGGATCGGCAATGCCGATCAAGGCGTAAAGCGTGTTATCGCAATAATCCGCGAAACGTTCCGCGTTTTCTTCTTGAAAACTTTCGCCGTCTCCTTCTTTCATCGCGAACGCAATCACGCGAAGCGCGCGATTCTGCGCGTTGGTCAACGCCGTTTCAATCGCGGCGCGATACGAATCCATCGGTTCCCGTTTGCCGTCCGCGATAACATGCGAACAACATTGCAATAAACGTTCCGGCGCGCCTTTGGCGTAAACCGTTGTTTCGCGGATTTGTTTGCCGTCTTGTTCAACGGTTTTTTCAACCGCAACCAGCGACATTTTCCGTTGAGAATTATGACTCAATTCCCAAAGACGCGGAGTTTTGTTTCGACGGCGCTGATAATCAATTCCGGCATGATACAACAGCCGCAACAGCGAGCATTCCGTCGGATTGCCGACGTCTTGAATTTTTCCCGACTCGATATGCAGCGACGCTTCGCTGTTCGCGGAAATCAAATCAACGAGCGTTTCCCATTCCGGCAGTTGTTTTATTGCGTCGAAATCGCCGCCGGAAATCTCTTTCATATCGGCGAAAATCCATGTTGCCGTCATTCGGTTTTGCGTCAACGTACCGGTTTTATCGGAACAAATCACCGTTGCCGAACCAATCGTCTCCGACGCGATAAGTTTGCGGATTAAACAATTTTCGCGAGCCATTTTCATCATATTCAGCGCGAGCGAAACCGTCACCATCATCGGCAGACCTTCCGGCACGGCAACGACAATAATTGTTACCGCGACAATAAACGCCGTTAAAATTCCTTTCAGCAACGGAACAAAACCGGCAAGCGTCCAATCCGGCGTCCAATTCCAAAACGCGAAAAACGCCATCGCAACAAAAATCACCGCCGCGCTGATCATGCCGACCAAGCTAATTTGTTTTGCGAGTTTCGAGAGTTTTTGCGCGAGCGGCGTATCGGCGTCGGATTTCGCCGAGCCAAGATTTGCCGCAATTTGTCCGAGCCGCGTTTTGTCGCCGACATGCGTCACGAGAAATTGTCCGCGACCGTCGGAAATCATTGTTCCGCGATAAACGCAGTGTTGATCGTCCGCGTTTTGCAACGAATCATAAAAATTGTCGGAGAAAAACGCCGAAAAATCGTGTGGCGGATGTTTTTCCACTGGAACGGATTCGCCGGTCATAACAGATTGATCGACAAGCAATCCCAGCGAATCCAGCATCGCGCCATCGGCGGGAACTTTGTCGCCAAGATGAAGAGACACGACGTCGCCGACAACGACGTCGTTGATAGAAACCTCGCTCATCTGCCCGTCTCGCAACGTTTTGACGCGAATATCGTCTTTGACTTTGTTGAGAAGTTCAAATTCTTTCGCGCTTTTCATTTCGCTGAAAAAACCGGCAAGCGTCGCCAACGCCACTGCGAAAAGGATTCCGATAGAATCAATAAAACTCGCGTCTTGGCGATGCAGCAAGAATTTTTCTAATACGGTGATCGCAATCGACGCTACAGCGGCAAGCATTAAAATTCGGATTGTCGGGTCTTCAAATTTTTCGAGCAACAATTTCCACCAAGCGTCCCGCATCGGCGGAGTCAACGTGTTGCGACCATATTTTTCTACAGATTGCTTAACTTGCTCTTCATTCAGCCCTTGCCGTAAATCAATGACCGCGTTGTTTAGAGTGATGGAAGTTTGAGACATGATTATGCATTAATGAGAAAATTTCTGAAATTGTAAAGAAACGGAATTATAGCATAAATTTTGAAAGCGGGAATACTCATGAGAAATCTATTCTTGTATGATTACCAATAATTCAACCCGACGATCTTGTTACGTCAAATGAACCGCTTTCACCGAATCGTAATATCGCGTTGCATGTGGGACATTCGACTTGCGGCAAATTTTCTTCGGGCGTACAAAAAACTTGTCCGCAATTTCCGCATTGTCCCCAGCCGATATTTCCGCAAAACGGACACGGCGCGCCGCCGTACAACAAATCGGACGAAATTGCCGGCGCTGTATTGTCGCCTTCGGAAAAAAATCTTCCGGCAATTCATGCGCCAATTTTGCCAGATAAACGCGATATTCATCCTGATAAACATAACGCAACATGTAAAACTTTCGCGTTCTGATACATCGTGAATGAATAAACGCCTGAAACGGTATATCGTGCGGTTCCGGCAGATTGTTCTCATTGATTTCCTCAAACCCGCAGTCTCTTCCAAACGGCGATTTATCAAGCGAAACCGGCGCATCTCCTTGACTCATGGATTGAACGCTTGCGGTCATCCAAACGAAAAATTTTCCAATCATATCGCTGGAAAGTTCCCGAAGATAATACGCAACGTCGCTAATCTGATGCAATACGTTCCCGTCAATATCTTGTCCGCAGCCGATTCCATAAATGCTTGCGAGTTTGGGTTTGATATTTTTTAAAGCGGCGGCGGCTTCTTCCCATGCGTCCGTCGGTTGACCATCGGTCATCAGAAAAACGATAGGACGCCAATCGCCTTTCTTTTCGATAGTTGTTTGTTGAACTTCGCGTTTGATACGTTCCGCCAGTAGCCGCAATGCCGCTCCTAACGATGTTCCCGGCTTGACGTTTAACGTCGGAAGCATGAAATTTCCGATTTCCGTCAACGGAACGGTAACTTTCGCTCTTGCGTCAAAAGTAATAACGCTCATCCAAACCGTTTCCAAAGCGTGCGGATTTCTCCGTAGCGTTGCCAACATCATATCCAAACCTTTTTGAACGGAATTAATCGCTTCGCCCGCCATTGATTCAGACGTGTCAATCAAAATGTAAACAGGAAGTTTTCGCATAATTGTAATTTTTGTTAAAAGGGAAAGTTGTTTTTATTTTCGTTATTGTTTCCTAAAATTTTCAACCGCCGCCTCCGCCGACATTGAAACCGCCGGTATTGCCATACGCTCCGTGTTTCCCGCACCAAGGGCAATTTAAATCGATAGTTTTCCGCGTTAAATCAGGGCAACAATGGATTTTTCCGCACTCACAGTGCGCCACGATAGCGTTGCCGCAATAGGGACACGGGACAATTCCCGCCAATTGTTCTGTTGAAACAGAAACGCCGCCGCTTTTACCAAGTTCTTCAAAATCATCTAACGGAAAAGAACCCGCAACCTCATAAGTTTCTTTTCCTCCAAATCCGAAAAATCCGCCGGATTTTTTAACGCTTTTTACAAATTTCATTAAGTAAAACTTTTTCGACTTCGTACATCGACAATGTAAAAAGACAAAGCGGTTCGATTCGATTTTCGGCTGCGGCGTGTTTTCATCGACAACTTTAATATCATCATCTTGCGGAAATTTTTCAAGCGAGATTTTTGCGTCACCGGTTTTATCTACCGCTTGACTTGCAGTAGCAACGGATGTACTAACCCATTTGAAAAACTTTGCCAGCGTTTCTTCATTGGCTTCGTTACCAACAACGACAAGTTCGGTTATTTTTCGTAATGTTTCAATATTTGTATCGGAACCACATCCAATAGCAACCATTGTCAAATGCCGGTTTTTCAAAAATCGGTCGGCTATCGTTTGCCAACGGTCTGTCGGTTCGCCGTCGGTCATTAAAAAAACGAGTGGTTTGTAATCTCCTTTTTCTGTCGTCGTACTTTTTTTGACTTCGACAGCCATGCGTTTTTCAAGCAATTCCAAAGCCGCGCCAAGTGACGTGCCGGAACCAAGAATCAATTTCGGTAATTGAAATTGACTCAATTCCGTAAGCGGAACAATTTGTTTGGCGGATGTTCCAAACGTAATGACGCTCAAATAAGCTGTTTCCAGCGCGTAGGGGTCTTTCCGCAGTGCGGAAAGCATTGTTGCCAATCCTTTTTCAACAGCAGCTTTCGGTTCGCCGACCATTGATTCGGAACAATCCAAAACAAGCTATACTTAATCCGTTCATGAATTGACCTTTTACGAAAGATCGAAATATATTATAATGTCTCCGGGATCATTTGAAGGCGCTGTTCACGGAGGAAACGATGTACCCAATCAAATTGACGGACAAGGAATTCGAAACGTTACAAAAGGAACAGTTTTCCTATCCCGATCCGCGCGTCTGCTTGAAAATCAACGCCATCCTGCTCGTTGCGCAGAACGTCGAGCGAAAACTTATTTGCACGCACCTCGGAATCAAACGCAATACCTTGGTCCCCTATGTCAAACTTTTCCTCGCGGAAGGCGTGGAGGGACTCAAACAAAATCGTTATCGAAAACCGGTTTCACCACTCAAGGATCACGTTGAACCCTGGAAAGATATTTTGACGAACATCCGCCGCACAGCGTCAACGAAGCCATCGACGTCATTGAGCGACTGACGA
>JAISZO010000080.1 GCA_031269105.1 Planctomycetaceae bacterium
GAATGGGCGCATGAAAAACTGACGTCGATTGGCGAATGCTGCCGCGCGATGGCGAAGGAGTCAATGCGTCATTTGATCATGTGGGTTGTTGACCAATTGGATTTTACCGGTAAAACCGCAAAACGTGCGCGACAACTGCTTGCACGTTTGCATTTGATATAATAAAAACTTTTTTTGATTGTTTTGATATGCGATTGATGGCATATTTTACGATGTTTTAGGCGGTTTTGCAAAAGTATAGGTAATAACTTTTTTTCGACAGGATGAACATGATTGACAGGATAGATCGGAATAAAAAATCTTGTTAATTCTGTTTATCCTGTCAAAAATAAGTTTTTAGAAATACCCTTATGAAAAGAGTTTGATGAATTTTTAGTTTTTTAGAAGTTCCTTTTAGAAAAATACTTAAAAAATTTTTCGTGGTAAAAGAGAGAGTTTTAGAGGTTTCCGTAAGATAGAAAATAAAAAAGAATCTTAAAAAAATAAAAAATTGTCTTGCTTTTTATTGCCGATGATGTTAAAATTAAAGTAGTCGTGAAGATGATGGTTTTGCAAGAATGTTAAATTTTTGTAGAAAATTCATTTTCGCTTATTGTGCCGAGTAACGGCGAGTCCCATTTTTCAAGGAGTCTTGTGATGAGGTATGCCAGATCGGAACCGGTTGTTTGGGGCGGCTAAATTTTGTTTGATTGATTTTGATTTTAGCGCGTCCCATAAATGATTGTGTGCTTGGTATTTGCGTTCCTTTTGTGCAACAGCCTGTTGTTAGAAAGAGAGAGTAAAGATTCATTCAGTACGCTATTCATTAACCCAGTGCGGAAGATTTTCCTAAAATTGATGCGTGTGCCGTTGTGTTGGCGGCATAAAATTTTGTTCTTTTGTTGGGCGTCGATTGGAAAAACTTTATTGATGCACCGCTAGTTTCTTCTAGAGTAGAAATTTGGCGAGAAAATTTAAGTTTTTTAGCGAGTTGATTTGCCTTTTGTTGATGATTTGTTAAGTGAAACAATCATTATTTGAGTTAAGTAGCCCAAAAAACTGTTTTGACAGAGACAAAATTATGTCTGGCTAATCGACGGATATTTACTCCGTTCATTTTGATTTTTAACTTAACAATTGACACATTCGACAAAATTCGCTTTTCTGAATAATACCCGAAGGTTTTTTATCTTCGGGTTTTTTTATAAGCTATTTTTTACAGTAATGAATTTCAAAAAATTATCCCAAAATAAATAATTTAATGTTTTTTGATTATTGTAAGAAATTTTTCTTAAAACAAAAAGAATTTTCTATTTCTCGCAAATGAGGTTTTTCAATGAATCGGACGTTTTCTGTTTATCGACAAATCCTTTTGTTTTGTGAAACGATATTCGTTTTTTGTGGTTGTCAGCAACAAAATTCCGTCGAGCCAATTATGATTAAAAAGACGGGAAATCAACCGATTGTCGTTATGATCACGAATAGTCAACACAAAGAAGGAACGCTTTTGGCGGCTGGAGCAAAAAAGGCGGCGGAAAAAAATAACATTCAACTGATTTGGTTGGAGCCGACAAACCAAGAGAATTTAGAGCAACAAGTTTCATTCCTCAACCAATCGATCAATCGTCAAGTTGACGGCGTAATTATTTCGCCGTTAGATAAATTTTTGATAAAAAAACCGCTAAAACGAGCCGACGAATTGCAAATTCCGTATTTATTTTTTGATACAAATTTATTTACGGAAAGTAAAGAACATGTTCCTGTCGTAACGTCCGACGATTTTTCCGCCGGAAAACTTGCCGCCGATCACATGGCAAAAATTCTTCATCAAAAAGGAAAAATTATTATTTTACGATACAGTTCGCTTTCGACGTCGACGCTGAAACGTGAAGAAGGTTTTCTTGAACAAATCAAAAATTACACGGAAATGGAGGTCGTGAATTCAGAATATTATGCGGGAACAGTCAATTCTTTTGCGCAGGAAAAAGCGGAAAATTTACTCCGGTTATTTCTTCGCGGCAACCAATTGAAAATTCATGGAATTTTTGTTTCGCACGGACAAACGGGCGTCAACATGTTGAATGCGCTCAAAGCGACGAATCTTAACGGAAAAATTCGCTTTATCACATTTGGAACCGAAGACGAGCTTGTGTCGGGAGTTTTGTCGTTGAACATTGATGCGCTTGTTGTTCCCAGAAAGGTTTATACGGGGTATGCCGCTGTAGAAACAATAGCAAAACAAATACGCGGCGAGGAAATTTCTTCATTATTCGATACCGGTTCTGATTTGGTAACGCTCAAAAATTACGCCGATCCTTACACGAAAGCGGTTTTACAACCGATGGAACACTTGGACGTGTTGTTTACAAAAATTGTATTGGAAAAAAGCGGCGCTGACGTGGTCGAAAATACTCCGGTTCAGGCGAAAACTTTAAAGTAGAAAACAGCCGTTTCTAAAATCTCCATTGATTGGCATGAAACGGTATCGTTGCTCTGTTATAAAACTTGTTTTACCCATCTTAATCACCGCTTTTTGAGTTATGAAATTTTTTTCAAGAAGTTCCTATAGGTTGCGGTAATTTGGTCATGTGAGAGAATTGCTTTTGAATGAAAGCGCAAAACAGAGCGTTCCGCGATTGCAAAAAGCTAAATTCCCCGAAATCAAAAAACTCTCTAATTCTATAACAAAAAATCTTTTTTGTTTTACGACCGCGCAGGATCGTTCCTGATATTTTCAATCGCGTTTTTTTGTCAAAATTCATTTTTTAGCTGTTTTTGGGAAAAAGAACGAATCGAGAGTAGAAAACCGCTTTTCAATAACTTATAATGAAAAGCTGAAACGTTCTTTTACAACCGCGTCGTTTTTCTTTCAAACGGAGGTTCGCAATGAAATCGACTCTTTTCAAATTATTTGTTTCTGTTCTTTGCGGTTTTGCCGTAACGAATGCGTCGGACAAAACTTACGCTCAAAAACCGGCGGAAAATTTATCAACCGGTTTTACAGAATCCTCAACACGGCTTGCTGGGCAAGAAGATCGCGAGAAAGCGGTCGTTGAAAGATTCTGGACGATTCTGACAAAAAATCCGCGTCGCGGTACGTCGCTTGACCGCGTTTACGGTTATTACGTGGACGCCGGACAAATCGGCGAATTGGTCGAGAAATGCCGAAAACTGACAAGAAATAATCCCCAAGACGCGAAAACGTGGCTGCTTCAGGGATTGATTCTTTCCCGTCGGGGCGACGACGACGGAACGGTCGAAGCGTTTCAAAAAGCGGAATCGCTCGACGTCAACGACGCTCTCGGATCGTTTTATCTCGGCGAAACGTTCATTGCGCAGGGACGTTTGCAGGACGCGGCGGCGGCTTTGGAACGGGCAATCGCGCGGAAACCTTCCCGCAATGATATTCTCAACATGATGCAAGCGCTCGGACGAGTTTATGAACGGTTCGGCGACAAAGAAAAATCGGCGAAGTTATGGAGCGAAATGGAAAAAATATTTCCTAACGACTCGGACATTCTTGTTCAGATCGCCGAAACTCTTGAAGAAGAAGGAAAATACGACGACGCCTTGCGACGTTATCAAAAACTGGCGGAAATGGCGGCGGCAAAAAAAGACAATTACGCCCGCGTCCGATTCGCGCTTTCTGCGGCGGATATAAAAATTCGGACGGGAAAGAAGCAGGATGCGATCAACGATTTTGAAAAATTACTCGATGAACTGGCGGGAGACAATTGGCTTGCCGATTCCGTGCGCGACCGGATTGAACGGGTGTTTGTGCGTCAAGCGGATTACGCCGGACTTACCGGTTATTATCAAAAGCGGCTGGCAAAATATCCTAATGATGCGGAAACGACGCGGCGGCTGGCGACGGCGTTGGTGCGGCTCGGACGAACCGACGACGCGAAAGAACTCTTAATAAAAATTCTGGAAAAAGCTCCTTCCAATGCGCCGCTCCGATTGGCGTTGATTGATTTATACGTCAACGACCGCAATTTTGACGAAGCGGATAAACAATACGCCCTTATCGACAAACAGGAACCGAATAATCCCGATACCATTTCGCAATGGGGACTTGTTACGCTCGAAAACCGCAAACTTCCCGAACGGGAACGTAAAGCGGCTGCGGCAAAAATCTGGCTGCGGCTTCTCAACGCCCGTCCCAACGACGTCTCGGCAATCATTATGGTCGCCGATCTGATGACGGGTGGAAAAATTCACGACGAAGCGGAAAAATTGTATCAAAAAGCGGTCGAACTCGCGCCGAACGATCCGTCGTATCGGGAATATCTCGGTTTGTTTTATCATCGGACGGAACAAAAAGAAAAAGCCGTCGCGACTCTCCGTCAAATTGCCGAAGGAACGCGGCGCACGGCGGCGAATCTGACGCAGCTTGGAAGCGTTTTCAAGGGATTGGGTTACGCGGAGGAATCCCGCGAAGCGTTGAAGGCGGCGGCGGAACTTGCTCCGAAAAATTTTGACGTGCAATTTGCTTATTTGGGAGCGGAAGTGCAAAGCGGCGATTTCAACGCGGTGAAAACGCAATTCCAAAGAACGGAGAAACTTGTCGAAACTGATGAAGAATTGCAGGCGCTAACGACGGCGGAAGTCGAAATCTTGCTTAAAACCGGCGAACTTGCCAATACGATAGAAACGCTGGAAAAAGCGATTAACGAAAATCATTCTCAAGACACGAAATCCGTGAAAGACTTGTGGCGTCTGGCGGTTTATTCCCGCGCGGCGGGAGAATGGAACAAAGCGGTTTCGGCGATTGAAAAAGCGATACAAATGAACGCGGCGGCGTCCGCGCAAAAAACAACGTCTTCTTCTGCAACGTTGCCGTTAACGTTAATGATTCTCGGTACTGCGGCGAATATTTTCACGCAAACATTTGATGAAAAACGCGCGGCGGAAATTTACGAGCGGCTGGCAAGCGCGGACGCGGCTCATCGGGTCGATCATTTGAAGCGGTTGGCAAATTTGCAGCGCGACATGGGACAAAGCGATCAGGCGATTGAAACCGCGCGGCTTGTGATGGCGTCGGGATCGGGAAACGCGGCAAACAGCCGTTTTTACGCGGAAATGCTGTTTGGAGTCGGACGGCGAAGCGACGGGATTGAAGCGTTGCGTCGCGCGGTGCGGATTGATCCGGCGGATCAGGTTTCGCTGACGGCGTTGGCGGAACAACTCGCGCAAAACAATCAGTTGGACGAAGCGATTGAAATCGCCTGGCGAATTTTCGACCGCACGGAAGATTTGCAGGGAAAAATCGGACAGATCGGCAAGTTGTCCAATTATTATCAACAGGGAAACCGTTTTGACCAGTTGATCGCGCGGCTGCGTCGGGACGCTACCGAAATAGGAAAACGCCGAAATGCCGCGTATTGCCTGGCGCAGGCGCACGTCGCGGTCGGCGATTATTTTGCGGCGAGAAACGCGCTGGAAATGCTGCTGACCAATGTGGACGACGAAAAAAACAACGATACGTTTTTGCTTGACCAATTGTCGCGCGTGGCGGAAATGCAAGGCGATTTGGCGGCGGCGATTCGTTATCAGGAAATGCTTTGCGATCAGAAAAATCAGTCGCAAGATCGCGACCGTTTGTTAGGTTTGTATTACGCGGCGGGAGAGCGAAACAAAGCGGCGTCGGTTTATCTGCAAATAACGACGTCGAATGTCGATTTCGCCGATCAGATAAAGGTTCTCGACAAATTGATTGCGCGGGAAGATTACAAACTCGCGCAGCAGCTCTTAGAACGAATTGAGATAAAACATTCCGGCAACTGGGAATTGCTTTACCGAAAAATGGAATTGACCTATTGGCTTGCCGGAAAAGACGCGGCGCAACGGGAACAAGCGTTAAAAGACGCGGAGACAATCGCAACGTCAATTTTTGCGATAAACAACCGCGACGACGAACTGTCCGTAACCGAACAAAAAGCGTCGCAAAAGACGGCGGCGTCTTCCGGCGGAATTTCCGGCGCCGGAAGTCCGTACCGCAACGTCGGCTCTAATTATTCGGCGTGGGGATTCGGACGCCATCAGGGACATTATAGTCCTCTCCATGTCAATTTCGGTATTGGCGGAAACGCTTCGATTTTGCAAACGTGGAACCGTCAGAATCATGAATTGATTCAAACGTTGTTCCGCGAGCGTTTACAATTGGAACAATATTATTATCAGCGCGGCAGTATGGCGTCAAGCGGCGAACCGGAAAAACCGCTTTTCAAACCGTTGAATTTCGGCGACGCGAAATTTGCGGCGCAAATGTGGCGTATGAAATTTGCTTACGATCTTGATCTTGCCGATTTTGAGAAAAATCATCCCGAAGAAGCAAAATTGCTCAAAGAATCGGGCGAAACGAGAAACCCAATTGTTGACGGCGTCGTTTTACAAAGCAGACTTCCGCAGCGTCAAACAAACAATTCTCAAACCGACAAAGAAAAAGCGGAAATCGAGAAGATAGAAAAAGCGTTGACTTTTGAACGTTTGTTACCGCTTATCGAAAAAATTCAAAAAGAGTTTCCCGACGATTCCAACGACAAAACGACGTTACAAGCGCGGTTGCGGTTTGAAACCTATCTCAATCAACAAATCTTTGAAACGGCGATGGACGACGAGATCATTTTTCCGCCGTCGTGGGAAACGCGGATAAATACGGCGGCAAACAATCCCAACAGTATCGCAATCGGCGACGCCAATAAAATCATCGTTAAACTCGGCTTGCTTGGCGAAAAAGAGTGGAAAAACAGCGCGTTTCGCGTCGTTTTGCAACGGGCGTACGCGGCGGCGCAGTTGGAATTTTACGAATCGCACGACAAAGAAACGTTGCTTGCGGAGGTCGTTAAAGAAAATAAAAAAATTCACGGACAAGCGGAGAAAAATTACGACGAAGTTTTGTCCAAACTTCGCAAGCAACTCGAACAAAACGACGATGGAATAACAAACAAGCAGCGTCTTGATTGGCTTTTGCGAGCGATTCTTGAAATGGCGGAAAGCGATTCAAAACAATTGACTTCGCAGATTTACTATTACGACAATCTCATGTCGGGACTTCCAACGATTTATCATTTGCTGGAACAGGCGGAACGTCAGGACGACGCGGCAAAACTCGACGACATGATTGAAAGACTTGCGGAAAACATGCCGCAGCTTTATATGATCGGAATGTTGCTTGACGGTCAGGAATCGTTAGAAAAGCGGTGGCGGAAAGCGTTTTTTAACGGAATTTCTGTCGGACAAATTTTGCCGCTTCCGGTCGGCGCGGAATCGTTTGACGAAGATCCGCTCGCGTTTGAGAAAATGAAAAAATGGACGTCAAAAATGAAAAACGCCGCGATTAAAAACATTACGGAAAATAAACCGGCGACTCTCAATGCCGGAAGCGTCGCCCAGCAATTTCCGCCTATTGAATCGATGCTCAGTCAGGCGATTATACAATACGCCTCAAATAAAACAACGTTAAATATGCCCGCAATTTTCGGATCGCAACGATGGCAAAACGCATTACAACAATCTCAGCATCAGGGCACGCCGGTAATTTATTCTAACATCGGCGTTATCAACGTTAATGAAACGCAGAAAATCAATAACAAAATCGACAAAAAAGAATTAGAAACAATCGCGAAAGCGAAAGAAGAATTTCGGCGCGTGTTGGATTATTATCTCGCGGTGATCGGAGAAATCAAAGCGGCGGAAAAAAATACTTCCGAACCGGCGAGAGCGCCGACAAGAATTATCGCGGGCGTTTCGACGTTCTCTTCCGGTCGCGGCGGTTCGTTTCTCGCCAATTATCGGGATTATTTTCAGGGAAATCATCAAATTAACGCAAATACTCTTCAAAACATTCTGCAACAAATTCAGATGCAAGCCGGCGTCAACCGCGTCGTTACGTATCACGGCAGCGCTTTGGGGACGGCGAAGCAATTTATGAAAGCGTTGGATTTGATTCTCGAAGATTGCGAGCCGGACGAAGGCGTAACGAAAGAACAAATTCAAGCGAATAACGCCGAATGGCTGAAAAAATATCTTGATGAAAAATCGCGGGAAAATTTACCCGGCGTCGCGTTGACGATTCAACAATACCGCGACGCGATCAATGCGAATCCGCAAAATCCAATGAATCCGGCAAATCCGCAGGAAAGCGTTCAGAACATTCTTATCTCGCTGGAAAAAGAATACGCCGACGCGAAAGAAAAAGGGGAAAACTTTCCTCATTATAAACTGATAACGCTTGCGTTGATTTATAAATCGCAGAACGAATTGGCGAAAGCGGCGGAAGCGCTTGACGCGATTCCGTTCGTTTCGGCGACGGACGTCAAAACGCGGGAAACGATCATTTTGCAGATGTATCAAAGCGCGGGCGGAAGCGGCGAACTCAAAAAACGCGCGGAACAAGCGATCAATCGTCTGCTCGGTTATCAACTCGCGACGGGAGAACTCATGACGTTACGAACGGCGCTCGTTCAGTTCGACCGTAAAGCGGAAGCGGACGCAATCCGCGACCGGCTGATTGTGTCGGCAACCGATTTGAATACGATGGGGAGTTTATTTAATGAATTGCAGAACAACGCGGGAAACGACGGGAAAAAGAAAGAACAGCTTGCGCAGTACGCTTTGAAATTGTATCGTTCTCCCGCGTTATCGACAAACCGCGTGTTGCAGACGAGTAGTTACGAAAGGCATTTGCGCGACCAGGCGATTCATGTTTTGCAGAACGCCGGAAAACTGGGAGAAATCGTCGAACAGATTGAATCGCAATGGAAATCGTCGCCCGGTTCGATGGAGATTACGTTGTCGTTGATGAACATTTATAGCAAAGCGGGACGTAAAGACGACGCGAAAAAATTACTCGAACAATTGAAAACGCAAATTCCCGACGACGCGCAAAAAATGATTCAGTTCGCGCAAACGCTCCGCTCGCTCGGCGAAAAAAAAGACGCGGCGGAATGGATGAATAAAGGATTGGCGAAAAAACCGGAAGCGATCTTTCAGGGAAGTTACTGGGAAATCGTGAATTTCTATCGGGAAATCCAACAGGAAGAGAAATTTTTAGAATTTCTCAAAAAAATAAATTATAAAATCGTTCTTGCGCACGTCGATCAGTTTGCCGGCATATTGAGCAGTATGAAAAGCAACGCCAGGACGAAAAAGCAAGTCTATGAAACCTTTGATACGTTTTGGCGTATGAAAGAAGGAAGCGACGCGGAACGCCGGCAAATACAGCGCACTTTCGTTGATCAATGGATTTGGAACGCCGACGCGGAAATGTATCCGTATTTTCGTGAGGTTGTTTTGGAAACGATTGCAATTCCGGTAGAACGTTCCAATTCGCGTCAACCAAGGCAAATTTCTTTTAACAGTATTCATCAGACGCGGAGTTGGTCGAGTACAGAATCAAAGTCGCTTTCTTACGCGTTCCTCAATCTTGCGGAAAAAAACAAGGCGTTGGAAACGTTGAAAAAAGAAATTCAGGAAGCCGTCGCCGCGCATGAAAAAGTTGACGAAAATATACGAAACTGGACGGTTTATTTCGACGTGAAAATGTTGGAAGCGATGATTGATTTAAAAACAAACGACGTGAAACGCTCGCTCGAAATTTTCAAAACGCTGAAAGAAAAACAACAAACGTCGCAATATTGGATGAATAACAGCATTGAAATGCCTCTTGTTCAATTGCTGGAAAATCAGGACGATTTACAAGCCGTTCAACTGGGAATTGAACTTTGCGAAAGATCCGCAACGCGGCATAGCGGTTCTATTGATACGCTTCATCAAATAAAATTGGCGAAATTGTACCTGAAATCGGACAGAGAAAAAGGACGCGAAAAAGCGGACGCCATGATGAAAAGTTCTTTGAATTATCTGAAACTTTGCGCGGCGAATAATAACGGTCAGGTTCAAATCGGCAATAATTATTACAGCATTTATGAATTGTCGCAAAACATTCAGCAAATAGGAAACTTACTGAAAGAAGCCGGCGAAGAAATGATGTTGTTGAAGATTTACGGCGAGTTGTGCGAAGGGCAAACGTGGTACGAAACGTTTATAAAGAATCAAAATTGGAAGCATTATTCGACGATGGTACGCGGCGTGTTTGATTTAGCGCTGGAAAAGACGTCGGCGGAAGAAATGGCGGTAAATATTGAAATGTTTATTCCGCGTCCGCAAACGACGGATCAAAAAGAAACCGCAAAAAAAGCGGACGTTCCCTTGTTTTTAGGAATTTACCGCAAATCGTCTTCCAAAGAAATCTTCTCGTCGTTTCCAACAGGAGCGTTATCGTCTTTTCAAAAAGAAGTGTTATCGCCGTTTTGGGAGAAACTGGCAAGTGTTGGAAACGACCCGGAATCCGACGATACTGTTATCGCGGAAACGTCCTCTGATAAAACGCCGGAAAAAACGGATATTTTGCCGCAACAAAAAGTCGCGGGCGCTCTTTCCGATCTCAAAATTTCATCGATCTTTGCGTCGAAATTGTTTGACGCTTTGGCGGTCGTTGCGAAAACCGACGTCGAAAAATTTGCGGCGCTCCGTAAGTCGTTGGATTTATTGGAAAAGGAAAATCCCGACGATCTTTCCGTCGCGCTGACAAAATGCCGATGCGCAATATTTGCCGACGAACCGGCGGAAAATATCGCGGCGTTTGTCAAACGTTGCGCGGAACTTACCAAATCCGAAACGCTGCAAAAACAGTCCGACGAATCGCTTTGTATCGGCGCTTGGCTGATCGCCCGCGAAATTTATACGAATCCCGAAAAATACGACGCGAAACGTTTCGCCGACGATTGCAAAACGTTGACGGATTTTGCGATAAAATATATCGTTCAAAAATTGCCGTCCAATTCGTCCGCGTCAACCGGCAAAGAGAAAGAAAACGCCAAAACGCTGCAAACGGAAATTCAGACGTTTGCGCCGAAAGAAATAGCGTTGAAAGCGTTACTTTTACAAAACAGTCAATTGACGAGAAATCTCAACGACGAATTTTATAACATTCGCGACCAATACGTTTCCGCCGTCAAAGCGGGCGGCGCGAAAGAAGTTTTGGCGGTGTTTGAATCGTTTTGGGCAAACGGCTGGGATAACGGCAAAGACCGCAGCTCGACAAACTTCGACCGATATGAAGCGTCGCAGATTCTTTGGATTTTCGACGCGGTTTACAATGAAGCGAGCGGCGACAGAAATAGAAATCTTTTGTACGAATCGCTGAAAAAGATTGTTTTTACCGACGACGTTAATAAACCGCTTTTCTTTGGAATTTATAACGATCTCGGCGGACCGAACGGAAGGTTTAAGTCGTTGATGGGATATTTGCTTGAGTCTGCGAACCATACCGACGAATTGTATCAAATCATCGAGGCAAAACGCAAAGCGTTAGCGAATCAGCCGAAGCAACTTCTCATGCTGGACGCGATGGAATTAAATATCGCGTTGATATTCCGCAATGGCGATGAAGAGGCGCGGGAAACGATTCAAAAACTTACCGCGAAGTTTCTGAAACTTATCCGCGACGAAAAAAATGCGGACGCGGGCGTTCTCGCTCTGATTGTTCTTGCCGAGTTTACCGATTTTCATTCGCCGGTGATCAATAGCGATGAATTGGAATTATTGAACGCGGCGCTGAAACTTTCGCAACAGGGAATCCGTTATTCGCGTTACGCGTACAACGTGATTCGTCGATGCGGTCTCTTTTTAGAAGAGGGAAAAAAAATCTACTTTCGACCGGAGGAATTTAGCGATTCCTTTTCCTATTTAGAATTGAAAAATCCGACGGAGAAAACCATTGAAACGTCTGTTGATTGGGCGGAATTGTATCGAAATATTACCCGCGAAGCGAATATTTTAAATCATGCCGACGGTTTCCGCACGATGATGGACGATTGGCTTTTGAAAATTTTAGAACAAAGTATCGACGAAAACAAATTAACGGCGGCGTTCAAAATCTTAAAATATTTTGCGAGCGAACCGAAAGATTCGCGGCGTTACCGCGATTTGGGAAAGTTTCTTGATTCGCTGAAAACGAAACTCGACGCATGGAACGAATCGAAACGCAACGAATTATTGGCGACGCTCGGTAATATCAAATTTGAAGAAATCGCCCGCGAAAGTACAATGCCGATTGACGTTGACGGCGGCAAGCCGAAAGTTGCCGATGATTTTCTTAATGTGACGAATCCGGTCGGAAGAATTTTTCGTTCCGCAAACGTCTCCCCGGACGACAATTTTGATTTGCCGAAACTTCCGACGGGAAACGTTGTTTACGAAGCGGACTTTGAAAACGGAGTCGATAAAAACTGGAATAACATTCGCCGCGATTATCTTGTGAGTAACGACAAACGCCGCGCGGTTCTCGGAGAATATTCTTCAAATGAAACGCCGCGTTTGACGTTGAAAAAACTGCCGCCGCATCAATTTTTGCGGATTCGTTTTGATTTGTATTTTCTCGAAGGAATTGACGGAATTGTCGGTTATCAAAATCGTTCCGGCGTTGATACGTGGGAAATGAAACTGAACAACGGAATTGTTCCGATTGGTTCGACGTTTTCCAATTTCCGTAACGATCCGTATGGTCACAAACAAACGTATCCCGACGATTACCCGCCGTTGTTCAACCGTTTACCGTCGTGGTACAACCGCGTTATCGAAGTTTTGTTTTGGGACGACACGCTTGAAACCGGATTTTATTTTGGGCGCGAAGGAGCGGCGGAAAGCAATACAATCGACGCCGCCGAACGAAGTTCGGTTTACGCAATTGATATTGTAGCGCCGCATACGGAAGAAACGCTTGAAGTAACATTTGCGACGCAATTTCAGGATGGTCCGTATGAGAATACTTACAATCTTTCATTCGGCGAATGTTGGGGACTCGACAATTTCCGCGTTGAAACGCTCAATGAACCGTTGAAATTGACGGACGAAGAAATGAAGCGTTGTTTTGACGTTTTACTCAACGCGTCTGGCGTCAAAGCCAACGCCGCGCGGTGGCGGTTGGTTGCCGCCGGCGACGCAACGACGGATTTTGTCGCACAATGGTCGTCCGCGCCGGAAAGCGCCGCCAAACTCAAGGAAATTACCGCGTCGGGCAACATTCTCGGTTTTCGTTTAGAGCGAGTTTTACAACTCATTCACACTCAAAAATCGGAAACGCTTCGCCAGAAATTGTTTGAAAAACAATAACGTTTCCATCGAATCCTGAAATCCGGCTTCCCGTAACGGCGGCGTTCTCCAACGGGTTAATGGATTTCTCCAAGCGTCAATTTGGAAAAGTTTTTTCAATAATAAAGGAAACTTTTTTTTCCGACGTGTGAATTTCCATCGGAATCCCATAAACATATTCGATCACGTCCGGCTGTAATTCGCCGCGCGAAACGTCGCCGATCAGACGCCCGTCTTTGAGAAGGAGAAAACGGTCGGCGTAACGTATCGCAAGATTCAAGTCGTGGATGCTCATCACCGCCATAATGTTTTTTTCGCGAATCATATCTCGCACAAGACGAAGAATATCAATCTGATTTTTCAAGTCCAAAGCGCTGGTCGGTTCGTCGAACAAAAGCAATTCCGGTTCCTGAACCAACGCTCTTGCCAACGCGGTTTTTTGCACCTCGCCGCCGCTGAGCTGATGAAGCGGACGCTGCGCGAACGATTCCAATTCCAAACGGTACAGCATTTCTTCTACCCGTTGAAAATCGGTCGGCGACGGACTCCATGTAAAATACGGTTTTCTGCCGAGCAAAACCGCGTCAAAAACCGAAAACGGAGCGGTTTCTAAACGTTGCGGAACGTAAGCAATTTTTCGGGCAATTTGTTCCGCAGATAAAGAATTGAGCCGCCCGCCGTTCAGCGTAACCAATCCGTTTCGCGGACGCAAAATCTGACATAAACATCGCAGCAACGTTGATTTTCCCGAACCATTCGGTCCCAACACGACAACGACTTCTCCCAAATTGACGTCAAAGGAAAGGTCGGAAAGCGTCTCGCGCCGGCGGTAACAAAATGTGAGATGTTCAACATGAAGCATTGTTTCAGTCGGAATGTTTTTAACCAAACGCGGCGAATTTCCCGCTATAAACGGCGGAACAATTCAATTTAACTTTTAACTTTCTCCGCTTCGTTCAGCAGCCAAACGAGAAGTCCTTTTTGCGCGTGCAGACGATTTTCCGCTTCCTGAACAATCGCGCTTTGCGGAGAATCCATCACTTCGTCGGTGACTTCAAGTCCGCGCCGCGCCGGAAGACAATGCAGGAAAATACAATTTTTATCCGCCGCCGCCAGCAATTTGGCGTTGACCTGATAATCGGCGAAATCCCGTTTCCGCTCGGCTTCTTCGGCTTCTTGCCCCATGCTGACCCAAACGTCGGTAAAAACCGCGTGCGCGCCTTTGACCGCTTCGAACGGATCGGTCGTTTGCGTCAATTGATAATTGGGATCAAACGCCGTCATTTGCCGCACGGTTTCCGCGTCGAACTGATGTTTTTTCGGAGTTCCTAAAACAACTTCAATTCCGAGTTTGACGCAGCCGCGCACAAGACTTGCCGCCACGTTGTTCGCGTCGCCGACCCACGCAAGTTTCAGATTTTGCAGAGCGCCGAGCCGTTCCTGAATCGTCAGCAAATCGGCGAGTATCTGGCACGGATGCGCTTTATCGGTCAAGGCGTTAATGACCGGACAAGAACTGTATTTCGCCAACTCGACAACGCTTTCATGTTTTTTCGCGCGAAACGCAATCGCGTCAACCATCGAACTGAGAACGCGACTGAAATCGGCGGTCGATTCCCGTTTGCCAAAACCAACGTCGTCGCCAAGAAACATCGACGCGCCGCCAAGATGCGTCATGCCCGCTTCAAAACTGACGCGCGTACGGAGCGATTGTTTTTCAAAAATCAGCGCAAGCGATTTTCCGACAAAATATTTTTGTTGTTTTCCCGCTTGATAATCCGCTTTGATTGTTTGGGCAAGTTCCAGTATTCGTTTTAGTTCCGCGACGGAAACATCATCAAATGTAATGAAATGACGCATTGTTTTCTTTCTATTGACCAAGAGAAATTGTCGTCACAAACCGTTATTTTCCCAGAAATATTCCCTTTCGTCAAGATTCCGCCGCGTCTTCGGCAAACTTTTTCAATAAAAGGATTGATTAACGGCGTAAGGTTGTCGGGGCGCCGCAATAATTCCAATGGAACTGCTTTGAAGAACGTAAGACCCAACAACGCAAGCGACGCGGCGCGAAGCGATTTTGAATCGAAACGTTGCGCAATCAATAACAGTACGACGGCAAAGATCGTCCAAAACGCGGTCAGAGACGAGTGGGCGATAAAGAGAGGATTCGTTTTCACGCTTTGACGGAAATAAACGAAACATTCATGAGAAAGCGCCCCAAAGAAGAATCAATCCGCCGATTCCCACCGCCGTTAAAAAGTAACGTTCTCCTTTTTGCGAAACCGGCTGCAACCGCGTTCCCCAAACGGCGGCGGACGTCGCCATTGACGCGGAAAACAAAATCGGAAGAAAGTACGCGTTGACAAGCGCGGAATCCGATTCCGGTCGGACAAACAACTGCATCGCGCAAATGACAAACGCGGTCGCAAGGAAAATCAGCAGGGCAAAACTCCGTAAAACCTGCGAGCGACGGCTCATGCCGACGACAAACAACGCGATTCCCCAAACGCTCCAGAACGTTGTCAACGCGGCGCGGGCGATAAAATGAATTGAATCGACGTCTTCGCCGATGATTTTTATCGCCGTCAACGCCAAGACGCTCAATCCAATATAACGGACGACGAAGTTGTTCCGCAGGAATCCGACAACGAGAACGACGCAGGCAATCGTTCCCCAAAGAACGGACAACGACGCGCGGGCAAAAAAGTATTGCGTTTTTTTCTCCGCAATTCCCGCGACAAATTCCGGCAACGGATACGCGGCGAAATAGTACCAACATTCCATCGACGCAATCATAAATAACGCGAATCCTCCGCAAACCGCAAACGCCCGCGAGACGAAACGAATCTTCGGGAAACTCCCGTCTCTTTCGTTTTCTAATTTGGGAGCGCCGAAAAATCTTGCGATCAGCGGCAACGTCTGGAACATCTTGCGGAAACGCTTGAAACAACGGCGTGGAACCCTCTTAAACGTCCTCAACCTTATGAGGTGAAGACGGAACCGCGTGGTCGCCGCTGTAACGTGAAAGAGCCGATTGTTCTGGAACGCGGTTATCGTAACTATGTCTTAGATCATGAAGATGTTGCCGAGATTGATTATCGTCCGACAAAATGTAACCGTTCTTATCGTTTGGTGATTCTCCGTAAAACAATTCTTGTTAAAAAGGGACAGAAATTATTGTTTCCTGAAATACGTTACTTTTTTTATCTGACGAATGTTCGTACGATGACGTTGTCGGAAGTGGTTTTTGATGCGAATAAACGTTGCAATCAGGAAAATCTGATTGGTCAATTGAAGAGTGGTATGAAAGCGTTACGAATGCCGTTGAACACGTTAGAGAGTAACTGGGTTTATCTTCTTTGCGGTTGTTTGGCGTGGACATTAAAATCGTGGTCGGCACTTTTAAGTGTTACGGATCCGAATAATCGTGACGAGGTGGAATGTAAAAATCGGCTCTTGAGAATGGAATTTGCAACATTTTTACAGGCAATGGTGATGATTCCGGCGCAAGTCATCCGCAGCGGTCGTCAAATCATCTTACGTTTTTTGAACATGAATTCATGGACTACGACCTTCTTCCGTCTTTATGAATCGTTACGCCGACGCCGTATTCTACGCGAATAAATAAACAAACCAAGTAAGCCGGAATTCGGATGTTCCGGTACAAGAATACCCCCTAACCAAAGAAAGGAACATTCAATAAAACAAAAAAATAATCTGAAAAAAACAACACAGCCCACCTGTGACGTTTCGCGGTACGCCGATACAAAAATATATAATATCCGATACAAATATCCACCGAGTCGCTTGTTTAAGGGCTAGA
>JAISZO010000163.1 GCA_031269105.1 Planctomycetaceae bacterium
ACGAAAATCGCAACCTGCAACATAAAATCCTCCTTGAATCCTCAATAGGTCAATGTGGAGATTCTACCATTTATCAAATCTTAATTAAAGAGAAATTCCTTGACGTTTTTAGTATAGATTCAAACTATCGTTGAGATATCCGCCGTAAATGCTGTTGTACAAACTGAAAATCATCGACGCCAAAATTCCCGCGACGATAAAAAAAACGACAAAATAAAACGCGATCGAAAGTTGTTTCATCAGTAATTTAGAGCGTTCATTGTATTCATGCGAAAGCCGCGCCATTGTTTCCGGCAATTCGCCCGCTTGTTCGCCGGTTTGAAGATAAGAATGAAATTCATGATTTAACGCCGTATTTATCGGAAACGCCTCCGAAAGAGGAAAACCGGCTTCCAATTTTTCTAACACATATTTCAGTTGCGACGTAATCGGTCCGTATGCCGCCGTTTCAAATGCTAAAATCATTGCTTCGCGAATATCCATGCCGGTTTTTGTCGTAAAATGCAACGCCCACGTAAAACGTTCCATCGCAAAACAACGAAACGCCGTTCCGATTTTAGGAATCGGATTCAAAAAGAGATGAAAAAGATAATTTCCCGTCGTGAAATAATACTTGAAAAAGTAATAAATCGCCATCACGGCGAACACGCAGAAAAAAAACAAAAAATCAAAATAAAGCGCGCCCAAAACGCCGAAAAACTCGATTCCAAAAAGATGAACCGATCTTTCGAAAACGCTTAAAATAATGATCAATAGGTTAATAATAAAAAACGACGCTCCCAACTGGAAAATCGGATAAATCATCATTTGCCAAAATTCGCGTTTCATTTTGAGTTGATATTCAAAATACTTTGCCAACTCGCCGAATGTTTCGCCGAGCGTTCCCGACATTTCCGCAACCGCCATCATCGGAACAAACAATTTCGGAAAATGTCCTTTCACTTCGGAAAACGCCTCATAAAGCGAAGCGCCGGAACGAATGCGGTCGGCGACGTAAGCCCATATTTTCTTGGGATTCGAGTAAAGAAACACCGGCGGTTTGCGCGGACGGTTGAGTTGTTGTTCAAGAAACGCTTCTTCGCGCTTTCGTACCTGATCGAAAAACTTTTGGGATTCGTACTTGTCCGTTTCGTCGATATCCGAATCAACAATTTGCACCGGCGGAGCGGGAACGGAAGAATATGCCGACGGCGTTATCGGCGGCGCTGAAGGCGTTTTTGTCGAGGGAGAAGGGACGTAAGTCGTTCTATGAGCATGTTTTCCCGCTTCCCGTTCCAATACCGTAACAATATCAATTCCCGCGTTGAGAGAAAGCGAAACACGCCGACACCATCCCGCAAGCTCATTAATTTTGATCATTCTCCGCGACTTTTCTGAAAAATTTTTGATGAATTTTCACAATTTAAGATTCCATTCTATATTTTTCCGCAAAGAAAATCAAGAGTCGCCCGAAAATTTTAACGGTTAGGCGGGGGTTGTCGGGTTTCAATAACCGTATATAATTCACGGTTCTTTGTTACGATTGATGATGAAGATCGGCGCGTCGAAAAATAAAAGCGAAGACTATCGGCGAGAAAATAAACTGAAATCCTTATGTGAATAGGAGTTGTAAAATGTCACGAGTTTGTGAATACTGTGGAAAAGGACGAACGCTGGGAAATCAAATGACAACTCGCGGAAAGGCGAAATATCTTGGCGGATTCGGAACGAAAGTTACCGGATTAACTCGTCGTACATTTCAGCCGAATTTGCAAAAAGTTCACATCACGACCGAAAATGGAACAAACAAAACGGTTCGTATTTGTACGCAGTGTATCCGTAGCGGAGCTGTGAAAAAACGCGTGCAAAATTCACCGTTCCAAATTAAAGAGACTCAAACGAAAACAAAAAGTAAGAGATCATAAACGCATGGTCTCTTACTTCTGAAACTTGACTCCCAAAATGGCAGCCAAGAACGAAGCGTAGCGCATTCTTTATCATTTCGCCCCGTGCGGGGCTTGATTGTTTTCGCGCGCGGGGCTTTCCGGCGGTTTCACCGTCGGTTACGCATCATGCCGCCGTTGCGCGGCTCTTCCAAAGGACAAAAACCTCTTCTCAAAGTACAAAAAGGCATTTCGGAAGGAGAAATTTGTACTTCGGAAGTACAAAAAAGTGGGTCGGAAGCATAAAAAGGTACTTCAACAAGAGAAATTTGTTGCCCGGAACGAGAAAAAGCGTGCTCGGAGAAACAAAATTCTCTCAAAAAGAAACAAATTTAATGTTTTTTAGTACAAAATCGAATCGCAAAGAGAGAAAAGGATTTTAGAAATCTCCTTATTCTATGAGAGATTCTTCGACGTCGCCGTCAAAACGGCGATAAGCTGCTTGCCCGTAATCTTTAAATTCGCGCGATTGTCCGACCGTTGGCCACGCTGTGATTTCGCGCAATTCCGGCATAATTTCAATAAGTTGTTCAAAAAGCGTTTGCGCCATCCATTGAGTCGATTTTTCTTTCGTATGTTCAAGAATAGAACGTACCGTTTTCATCATGCGAACCAAAACGGCACGCGAACGAATCGGGTCTTTAATCGCGTCGTCCGGTTCGACAAGTAATTCTAAAATGGGAACGTCAAGAATCTCCCGCCATTGATAAAGCCGACTCAAAAGTATATCGGAAGTCGTTTTTTCTTGGGAACGTACTTCGGCAACCGTACAATTCAAACGCCGCGCCATATTTGCCGCCGAAACGTCTTGCGTCTTTCGTATTTCCGCCAACCGATGCAGCGATTTTTGCGTAACAATAGCCGGACGCTGATTTTGCGGAATAATAGAAATATCCGTTTCCAAAGCGGAAACAATCGGCACAGGAATCGGAGTAACCGAAATTTCCAAAGAATGCGAGTCCGATGATCCTAACATAACGCAACCTTTCTTTGTTTCTCATAAAGTTTTAAAATTCTTATTATTCAAACAGTGGAAAGCGTCTTTGAGTATTTTTTACGCACGGGGTTAGAAAAATGAAACGGCTGTTGTTCCGAATTGATTTCATGTTCGTAACGCAATTCAAGAAACCGAATACTCCGCTCTTGCATGAAATCAATACATTTTGACGGTTCTGATATTTTTTCTCCAATTGCGTTCAATAAATATTTCTTGAACATCGCAATTTCAACATAATTGTCATTTTTTGTGACGATACGTCCTAAAATCGCGTCGCAAAACATCATTCCGTTATAAAACAAAGAGATTTGGGGAAAGGAATAATGGAGAAGCGAATAAAAAATATAGAGAAAATTGCCGGTGGAATATTGTATTCCATTAAGAATAGATTTTTGTAAACCGCATTGACGCCAAAAAGAAATCGCTTGGACTTGAGGATATTTTAACGCAAGCGCATTGGCGACGTCTTCCGTTGCGTCGGTAGAATGATCATTAATAATGACGATTTCACATTCTAACCCCGTGTCGGTTGACGCTTCAAAACAATCGCCGATCAAACGTACAAGTTTTTTTTCAACATTGCGAACCGGTAAAATAATACTAATTTTTTTTGTCACCACAACCTCGTCATTGTCGCTTTTTCCTTTCGTTTTCCATTCCCAAAGAAATATACTAAAAATGAAATGGCGTCAATCAGAATTTTCTCTCGTTTTTAACATATTTTCACCGTCCCTATCTTTTTTATTTCGGTTGTAAATAAAGCCGTGTTGAATGAAAATAATGAAGTTGAGATTGACGGCGTTGTGTGGCGATTGCGTAAAATGCCGGATTTGCAGCCGAGTGAAAAGACGTCGATGGTTTCGCATTTTGGAACAACATTCCCGTTTATTAGAAACCGCCGTTAGCGGACGGAGTCCTGCCGCCGTAGGAGTATCGAATATTTGCCGCGCCGGTTTGCACCGCGATTCCCAAACATAACTTTTTATTTTCTTTCTTTGTTTCATTATCAAACGCAAAAATTGGAAGATTATCGGCAAAAACGCGGTAATGCAATTTTCCGTTTGCCGTCGGTTGCGATTGAATTTCAATTTTGAGAGAATCCTTTTTAGAAACGTCTTTCGTTTTTTCTTGATTGAGAATCCGCCAATTTGTCAACGTTTTCCATTGATCGTCAATAAACTGGACCCGCCGCCATGCGGCGTCCGGTGTTGCGGCGTTGCGGAATTGTAACATTTCAAATGTTTTATTGTCTTCATAATGAAAAACAACGCCGATCATTGTGCCGCTCAACAACGGCGACGCTTCAAAACGTAATGGCAGCAATTGCCTGAACGCTTTTGTATTCTGAACAATCAACGCGGTTGTATCGCTCACCGCAATCAACGATTCGCCGTCGTCTTCCCAAAGATTCCAAATCCATTCCCATTCAAGCTGTTGAGCGTTTGCCCACTCGGAAAATTGCGGATTCCATTCGATTTTCGAGGAAGAAAACGCCAAGCGCCAGCTTTCTTCAAAATCCTGACGTTTCAAATTCAGAAAAAAACGCCGCGTTTCGTCGGGAAATTGTTCTATTAAAAACGCCGTCAATCCCCACGCCAGCGAGTAAATATCGTGCGGAACGGCGGACGCGTCGCCGTCGTTTTGGGATTGCAGCCGCTCAAATTCTTCCGCAATCGTTTTCGGCGAAATGTCGTTTTGGTTCGTTCTTTCCGCGTTTTGTCGTATTTTGAGAATTTCGGCAAGACGTAGCGGATAATTTTCTAAAGAAACGCGCGGCAGACGCGTCGCACGCAACGTTTTACCGTTCCAAACATGAAACGCGCAAAAATCGGCAAGTCCTTCGCAAAGCCAATGCGGAAGTTTTTCATACCGCGAACCGAGTAATCGAGCGCAATACCAGTGCGACGCTTCATGAAAAACGACATGTCGCGCGTAATAATCGGTGGGTTGCCGATACGTCAAAATGATGTTGGATTTGCGATGATAAAATCCGCCGGAATTCCAAACCGCCGTATTTTGCGGAGTTAAACCGTATTCTGCCGCCAGCGTCAAATACGAGCGCCGGTTTCCGCAAATCAAGACTCTCGGCTTAGACGCGGATGTCAATGAGAAATCAGAAATTCTTTGTTCGCCAAACAAGGAAGCCAATTTTGCGTCCCATTGTTGAGGCAATTGTTCAAGCATCGTTCCCCATTCGCGAAGCGAAATCGCTTGCGGATACGGCGTCGGCTCGAGCCGAATATGAAAATACGTTGTTTCGAGCGATTGCCATGCGTCGGAAAACGTCGTCGCAAAAATAAGGCGAGACGGCAAACAGAAAAAAATCAGACCGACGATAATTTTCAAATAAAAATGGAATAACATTGTTTTCAGTTTCACGAATTTTGAAGTAGTGCGTTTCTAATAAACTCATAAATACTATTCCATAATATTGCCGAAATGTCAACTCTCTGCATGAAATCTGACGAAACGTTTCAATTGACGACTTTCAAAACGACTTAAAATATTTATTCTTTCTGCTTTAATGAATTAGGTGAATGTACATTTGTTTTTTAGAATAGGATATTTATTGTATGATAAATCATAGATTCAAACTTGTGTGTTGTTTTCTGGTTCTATTTTTATTTTTAAAAATATTTATAATGTTGTATTCACCAATCCTACCAGATAAATTATTGGCAAAAAATAACACACCTGCTATTGAAAGTAACATACAGGCAACATTCGAAGAAACTAAAAAAATAGAAAATGAAATTAAGTCATATTTTTTTAATTCAAAAAAAATTGAATTTACTTTTTTTCCTTCGCCAAATTTAGAAAAAAAGACAATAATAATTTCAGACAAAAAAGTTTTAGAAGAATTTGCAAATAAATTTCGATTTAACAAACCGCTTATTATCAGGCATATTCCTAAAAACCAAACCCCTTCATTGATTATTTCTGTTAATATAAAATTTTCTGAAGAAAAATCTTATCGTGTATTTGCTAGTTTACCTAATATACATTCTCTGTATATTGCTAATAATGATGATACAATTTGGTATGAGGCAGATATGTCTATTGATATAATTCTTTTATACAATTATTATTTTTCAAAAATATTAAAAGAATGGAACAATTCAGGGATGCCGTATTATTCTATTGATGATTATGAAAAAAATTATTATTCATGGTCGTTTTTAAAATAGTTGGGTAATCAAAAGCCGACTTGACCCTGTGGACGGACGGAAATGGGAAAACCGGCTCAACCGTGGCGACCGTGGGTGAAAATCCTTCGGCGAAAGGTCGCCTACCTTCGTTGATCCACGTTTAACAAAAATTCCACTGAAATATTACCACTTTTTTTATTCTTTTGTTTTCAAATCGAAATCAAAGACATTTTTTTTGCTTTCCTCAACCTTGACCGGTGAAATGCCGGAAGTAGTTGAATTTCCGTATTTTTGCGGAA
>JAISZO010000183.1 GCA_031269105.1 Planctomycetaceae bacterium
TTCTTTATACGATTTTAGGTTCCGCCCGACGGCACATGCTGAACGAATTTGAATACCTTTGCGACGTTTTACGTTTTGAATCGCCTGAGCGACCTCAAATCCGAAGCGAAACTTATGGAACTTCTGCCGGACAGGTGGAAAAATTCTCATTGAATGACTGCTCGTATAGAATAGTGGCGGATTGTCAAGAGATGCGGTTGCTGGAGCAGATACGATACGGTAAGCAAAGGTTAAACCGTCGCTGACGCTCCGGTCGGTCTGCCATTAAAGGAAGTTAAAAATTAAAAGCTAAAAGTTTCGCAAGCGGAATTTTTCGCTCAGTGATTGAAATAATCATTTGCCTAATCGTTGCGGGAAATCATTGGGAGAGAAGAATAGGAAGATGCGTCGATACTCTTTATATTATAGACCTTTCCTACTTTAAATTTCGACTTTGGGAATGGAAAAACATTTCAAACGGCGGGATAAATGAAAATAGGAAGCCGATTTTCAATTGAAAACGGCGTACAATCTGCGATTTCTCACGTTACGTTTTCCGCACAATCACGCGGTAACCGCGTATCTCGACCACTTGAACGGCAGTTCCCGCGTCGAGCATTTCGCCTTCGGAAGCAACATCCACCGTTTCTCCGTCAATCGCCGCAAGACCGGACGGCGCTAGCGGCGTTATCGTTACGCCCGTTTTTCCGGCAAGACGAGCGTAATCCGCGAGTTTCTCCGATTCGCCAATCAGCGCCGTATCGTGCGGTCTGTTTGCTTCCTGCAATAATCGCGACGACGCGGTCAGCGCCGCAATCGTTCCGACGCCGGCAATGATAAATACAAGTCCCGAATTGGTCATTTGAGAAATCTGATAAGGGTTTTGCGGAATAATAAACGCCTGACTCGCTAAAACAAAACCGGCGACAAGACAAAAACTTCCGCAAACTCCGGCGGCGCCGAAACCGGGAATCACAAAAATCTCCAATGCAAGAAGCGCGACGCCAATGAAAATGAGAAGTACTTCATGCCAATCCGCCGTTCCCGCGACAAACCGGCACCAGAAAAATAAGACAAAACACAACAACGAGACGCTTGCTCCAATACCAAGTCCCGGCGTATGCAATTCTTTCCACGCCGCGATAAATCCTATCATCAAAATCAACGACGAAATCCAAGGCGAAAGCAACATTCGTATCAAGGCGTTGCCAAGTCCCGGCGCGGTCAACTGCGTTTCGTTCTCAAGACGATACAATTTACGGAACTCGTCGAAGCGTCGAACAAGATGGCTGACAAGAAAATCGTTCGCCGCTTTTGGTCCCGTGATTTCCCAAATCTGACCGGAACGTTTGACAACGTTTCCTTTGATCCAAACGTCCGAATTGGGTTGTTCGGCAAGTTCCTTTTCGCAAAAAAACGCTTTGAGATTCGGATCGGTTTTGAGCGCGTATTCCGCGACTTCTAAATCTTTATCAAGGAACGCCGCCGCAATCGACCAGCTGCGTTTGCGACCGGAAGACGACGGAAAAGGAAGTTGCGAAAGAGCCGTTACCGCGCTTTTAATTTCTGCGTCGGAGTACGCTGTGGAACCGTCGCCGCCCAAAATGGTTTCCGGTCGTACAACGATTTCATGACACGCCGCCGCGATAACCGCCGCGCCGCTTCTCGCTTGATACGGAATATAAGCGACAATCCGCGTTTGAGCGGGATTGACTTTTTGCGTCAGAAACTCCGCGAATTGCAAACACGCCGCTAAATCGCCGCCGGACGAATCAATCCAAAGACAAATAAAATTGACTCTTTGATTTTTTATTCCGTCGCGAATCCAATGTTGAATTGTCCGTTGCGTCTGATTCGCTTTTGCAAACGTAATTGGTCCTCGCATATCGACGCGAATTGCGGCAGGTGAAAAAATCGGCGGTAACGTTGACGGTTCGTCGGCGAAAAGAATGCGTCCGCAGAAATAAATCAGACACAAACAAAAAAAGAATCTTATGCGGTTCATATTTTTTCTCAATTGAAATCTATTGAAAACGTTGGGAAGTTTCTTATGGCTAACAATAACTTTCCTATCAAAATCACGGCTTAACGCTTCGAACGATGCGGCTTATCTCTTTGAATTGCGGAGCGTCGGCTGTTCGACACCATTGAAATAATACTGATTCGGTTGTCGTTAAAAAACAACCGGATGTTTCAAGCCGCCGCAACGCAAAATTATAATCGTCGGCAAAACGAGAACGAACGACGTCCGCCGCCAAATGAATTTCATAACCGAACGACATAAGATCAAGCGCCGTTTGTAATACGCAAACATGCGACTCGATTCCGGCAACGACAATTTTTCGGATTGCGTCGTTACGCCGCAACTCTTCTAAAAATTCCGGCACAAGACACGCGCTGAACGATTTCTTTTCAAATACGGCAACATTTTTCGGCGCCGCGGTTTTCAATTCCGCCGCCGTCGCGCCGAGACCTTGCGGATATTGTTCCGTCACGAAAATCGGCACGTCAAACAATTTTGCGCCGTCGATAAGCCGCCGCGCATTCCAAACGACAAGATCGCCGTCTTGCATTGCCGGAATAAGTCGCTCCTGAACGTCAATGATTAACAAAGCGCTGTTCATCGGCGATAATAACGTCATGTTTTGTTCAAAAGTCATCGTTTTACGGTTTCATTTTATTCTTTTGGCCAAAAATTTCATGTATAAACCGATTAAAATCATGATTAAACCTGCAACCATCAAGATAATGCGAATGACGTCTCCTCGCTGCATCGGATTGCTCGGTTCTGGAAAGCCATAGTGACTCATATAAAATATTTCTTTTGAAGGCATACTTCTTTTAATAGAGGTGTATTCTACAATTTGTTTTACGGGTGGTCTAGTTGAACTATTATAGATCGTAATACTTTTTCGGGGGAACGGATAACCGTCAATATCGTTGTATTCGAAATACGTATGAATACTGTATTTATTAAATATTTTTTTTCCTGGGTTTTTAAGTGATATAAGTAAAAATTCAACGTTAACGTCACATTCATTAACCAACCAAAAATTTTTCGGATTAAACACTAATGAACCGCCGGTAATTTTATTATCTTTATCTATATTATGTTGACATCGAAATTTTATTTCAATATTTTCATTTTGTTTAGGTTGAATTGATAGAACTTCAAATGAATTCGATAATAAGAGGCTGTCAATCCAACCACTATCCAAGAATAATCCTCCAAAAGCCAATTCGCTTGATGGTAACAAACCATGAGTAAATTGGTGATGTTCCCTTGCTTCTTTAAGGTCGTCATTCATATTCTTTAATTCCTATCTGGATTGCGCGTTTTTACGTTTAAGTGAAAACGCGTAATCGGTGTTTACCACATCAATATATTCTTCGTTGTTTTTAGTGATGGAATGATTTAACTCGTACGACTTATTGATACATATCCTTTTTTTGTCCGGTAAAAAATCATTAATTTGGAATGTCAGCTCGATATCCAATCCTTTCCAATATTCATTTTTGAGTTGTTCCCATGTTTTACAAACTTTATCTCTGTCGAAATTAAATTTATTATTCTCTTCTTGTGCAATGATACAATAGGGGCAACATACTAACGCACAAATACAGGCAATCACGAACAATTTTGCGGTATTTATAGAATCATAAAACAACGACATGATAGTTCCTTCATTAGATTTGTTTAATAACCATTTGGCGTACTTGATTGCCTTCTCTCTATCTTTCTCATGCCGCCATTATATCGTACTTGGAGTTGTTAAACAAGTCTGTTCCTAAAAAGGAATGAAAATCAAAATATCTTGAAAAGCCCAAACAACTTCAATCTCTCCGTTTACTCAAACATAACAATTCCTCTATTTTAATATTATAAATTCTTGATCGTTTCATTTTAACCAATCGGATTTCGTGCTAAATGAAATAATTTTTTGAGCGATCTATTTTTCTTTCTATGTTTTATAAATCAAAATTCAAAAAATTTTATATCTCATTGTTTTTATCGATTTTGTAAAAATAAAAGAAAGATTTTCTTACAAACTCAATATAACTCCGTTTTTACTTGCATTTTGCCTGAATTTTGATTTTAATAGGGAGAAGAAAGAGAGAATTTCATTTTATCACGCAAATAAAATATTGACTTGAGGATAGGAAATGGCATCTGAACAGGATTTGAACAAAAGCGACGGCAAATCGGAAAAACGATTTGCATTTCATCGGAATTTTATTAAAGCAAATGGTCGCGGCGGCGCGTTTTCGTTAATACAACGTAAATCGTTGCGACAAATGTATTTAGTTGCAGAATCTTTTTCGGAAGGGAATTTAGAAACAAAATTCAACGAAATTTGCAACACGCTTATCAACGTTCTTGATAAACAAAGTATGCGAGATTCGGTAATAACAATGTCCGTTTTCTTATACGATCTCACACAAAAACAATTTTTGCGACAAAATTTCATTGACTTTTTTGGTAAAAATCTTCCTCAAATAACCTATATCCCGCAAAACTCTTGTTTCGGTAAAAGTATTGTGGTTGAATTGTTTGCCATCGGTTCGGAAAATCAAAGTTTTGAAATTCATCGGCATTCAGAAAACAGCGTTGAAGTTTTGACGGACGATTTATCCGTTTTGTTTTGCGGCGACGTGCGTCCCGACGAGAAGCCGCAAAAGTCTTATTTTCGATCTTTGAACGCTTTTCAAAAGTTGCAAACTCTTTTGTCGCGAGAAAGTTACAGTATCTCCAATTTGTATCGAACATGGTTGTATTTGGGGCATATTGTCGACGCCGAAGACGAAACGCAACGTTATAAAGAATTGAATCGCGCCCGCGCTGTTTTTTTCAATAGTCAAAATTTTATCGCCGATTTTTTGCCGCAAAGTCATCAGGGAATTGCATTTCCGGCAAGCACTGGAATTGGCGCAGACGATTACGACGTCGTGATGTCTTCGCAAGCAATCAGGTCGGAACGAAAAAATTTGATTCTTGTACCGCTTGAAAATCCGCTTCAAGTTTCCGCGTTTGATTATGGACAGGTTTACAGTCCGCAAAGTCCGAAATTTTCGCGGGCAATGGCGTTTGTTGACGGAAACGACGCGAAAGTTTATATTTCAGGCACGGCAAGTATCACCGACTCGGAAAGCCGTTTTCGGAACGATCCCGAACATCAAACGCATCAAACGCTTGACAACATTGCAGCGTTGGTTACTAAAGAAAACCTCTCCAAACATGGCGTCAACGGCTTCCATGCAACGCTCGAACAACTTGCTGTTGCAAGGGTTTATGTCAAAAATCCTTCTGATTTTCCAATGATTCAACGTGTTTGTGAAGAACGAATTTACGGCACGCCAATTGTTTATGTTTTTGCTGATGTTTGCAGACCGGAATTATTGGTCGAAATTGAAGGAATTATCATACCGGAAAAAACTTCCTGAAATCACAAAAATTAAAATTATTGAAGTTTATCATAAATAAGTTTTTGGAAAATCAAAAGAATGACGAAATTTGAGAAATTTTTCAAAATATTCTTGTATTGAAATTTCGTTTTAATACAATGATAGGAAAGTGGTAATGGATATAGCGTCGCTCGCCGCGAAAATTTGCGTAAAAACGAGTTGATTTGTTCATGGAAAGGACAAGCGTATGAAAAAAGAAACGTTAAAAACCGTATTGATCCCAATAGTTTGCTCCGGTTTTTGGATGTTGATATTGACTGTTGTTGCTCAGTTTTGGGGCGTTGGATTTGCACAAAATCCCGCCGCACAGTTGCCAATGTTTCCCGATGCACCACAAAACTCTTTGCCGCAAAACGGTTTAGGTTATGCGTCGCAGGGAATGCCAATTCAGACGCCGCCGATAAATCAGCCGGATGAACAATTGAGGCAGTTTACGCCGCATTCGAATATACAGAATACGTTGAGCAATAACGTTGCGTTGCCGAATCAAGGGCAAGTAACGTACAATATGACAAGCGGCGAAGTCAAAGTACCGTTTCAGCTGGATACATCGCGTTTATTAGCGTTTTCAGCAATTGTGGATAATCAATGGCAAACAATAACGGTACTTGATCCAACAAACCAAACGCTTGCCGTGTATCAGGTTTCGTTATTGTCAAACGGTCAAAACGCCGGAAAATGTTATTTGCGGTCGGTGCGAAACATTGCAGGCGACTTAAAGTTTGACGAATACGAAGCAACTAAACCAAAACCAAGCGAAGTCAGAGCGATTGTTGAACAAAAAAAGTAATCGCATTGAATAATGAATTAAAATTTAACTTTTCGTGTCAAGCGCCCGTTTTTTGCGGGTAAAACCCCAATCGGAATCTTTTCTTTTCCGTCCAAAGGAATTTGTTATGTCCGAATTTTACAATCTTGAGAGAGCAGCAGAAGTTCTACAATTGTCGCCGGGAGAAATTAATTCTCTTCGTGAGCAAGGAAAATTACGTGGTTTCAAAGATGGTTCCAGTTGGAAATTTAATCGAGAAGACGTTGAAAACTACGCTTTTTCCAAAGCCAAAGAAAAAAAATCAAGCCCGTTTGGCTTAGAATTAGAAAATGATTTACTCAACAAAAATGAGGAGGATTTTTTGACTTCGGAAAATGAACAGGAATTTCCAACTATAATGGCAGGTTCTTCCACGTTTGAGAAATATGCCGACGATTTGATCAATTTGAACATCAATCACAAAAATTCAACGCAAGCCGTTACGCCGGATGCAAATTTTAACAACGAAGACGAAGAAGACGGTTTAGTGTTAGTAGAAGAAAAAAATGACGATTTAATACTGGATGACGGTATCATTCCGTTAGCCGAAGAATCGAAAAAATCTGCTGATATTCTAGAACTGACGGAAGAAACATCGAAGCCGGATAGCGGAATTCATTTGTCGGGAGATAGCGCAATTTCTTTGCTTGGCGGGAGTTCCGACTCAGGAGTTGATCTTATCAATAGCGACGTCGAGCATCGAATTTTCGACGATGACGATGTGGTGATCGGCGGTTCCGGTTCTGGGTCGGGAATCAATCTTGCTGGGGAAAGCGGAATTTCTCTTCTTGACGCGGCGGCAGACAGCGGTTTTTCGCTGGGAGAAGAAGCGGGCGGAAGCGATGCGATTTTGCGACTTAGTCCAAACGACGATATTATTTCGTTGACGGACGACGAAGTTGATCCCGATACGGCAACAGAATTTAGCGCTGAAGGCGATTTCCAATTACAAGCCGATGACGATTTATTTACGACGGACGATTCGGAAAGTTCGTCGCAAGTGATTCCAGTGGAAGGAGATTTTGCGGACGAAATTGATATTTTCTCATCGGTAGCGGCGGAATCTTCCAAACCGTCGTCGGCAACTTCTACGCGAGATGATCCGTTCGCTTCGTCAATGGATTCATCGGATTTAGGCGGCAATGATCCGTTGGGAGGATTTGGCGACAACACCGCATCGCCTTTCGGATTTGACGCCGGAAGCGGCATTGACAATCCTGCTGTTCCTTCCGGTTTAGACGATTCCTTTAGCGGCGCAGTCGCTTCGACAGCAACGCCCGGCATTCAATCTCCCCAATTTACCGGTTTGTCGATTGCAGGACTTTCACTGATGGCGTTATTTTTGATTGTCGGAGGAACGTTAATGTTTGAATTGATTCGTTGCATGTGGAGTTGGTCGGAACCGTTCACGATTAACAGTACAATATTAAGTTTATTTGGACTTGGAAAATAAACAATTTTTTCTCTTTGGTTTGCGTCTGACCGGAATTTATTCCGTGTCAGGCGTTTTTTTTGGCGTAAGAGTGTCCATTATACGTTTTTCGGGTATAATGAGGGCTGCGAGATAGTAAGAGACTGGATGTAAAAAAACGCGGAATTTGGAGTGTAAAATGAAGTTAAAAATAAAAGACGCTCGCTCTTGTCCTCAAAGTTTCTACAATCGCCAATGATTTCATTTTTTCAAAAATTTTTCCTTCTCGTCTCCGATCACCCGCTTAAAGGCATAAGACGTGTTTTTTCGTTTTTTAGTAATACTTTTGTTAGTTATGTCGTTTTTCGATCTCGCGAGTATTTCGTTTATGAATGGATTTCTCAACGGATGGTTGACATACGGACTTACATTGACGATTGCGGTCGGCGGCGGTTTGCTTTCATGGTGGCAATGGCGAATGATTTTGCGGCGTTACGAAAAAAAAATCGCTCCGCAAAATATGCCGAATGACATGATTCTGCATCTTGTCCTTGTTGCGATTGCGGCGATCTTTTTTGTGACGCCCGGTTTTTTATCCGACTTAATCGCATTGCTGTTTTTGTTTCCATTGACCCGCAGCGTTATCGTTTTTCTGATTTTGCAGCAACATATTTTATTGCAAACCGCCAAAATGCACAGAAAAATTTACGAAAAAACGCGGCAAGATAATTTATCAGATCGCGAAGAAAATATGTCAAAATCCAGTCATTTTTCCAATAACGACGATATTATTGATGTGGATTTTGACAAGAAGTAAATGGCGTAACGCGACGGATTAACGTTTTATAAAGAAATGGGAAAAACAAATAGACCATTACTTTTATAACCGTTCTTAATAATAAAAAAACATGTCAAACGATTTTAATAACCAATTTTCGTCGAATCGAAATCAATTTTCGGTTACAGATTCCCGTTCAGTTCGTTCTCTTGCGGCAATAACAGGCGCAAGCGATGGTCTTGGTAAGGAATTTGCTTATCAACTTGCCGCTGACGGTTACGATTTATTGATTATTGCCCGACGCGGCGAGATTCTTGAGGAAATTAAAAAAGACATTGAAACAAAATATGGCGTTTTTGTTGAAGCGTATGTTTGCGATCTTTCCAACGCCGCCGAAGTCAAACAATTGGAACAACGGTTGGAAACTTCGGAGTCGCTTGAATTTATGGTCAATAACGCCGGATTTGGTCGTTCTGGAATGTTTCCTGACGTTGATCCCGATCACGAAGAAACAATGATTCGGGTTCATACGATTTCATTGATGCGTCTTTCTCGCGCGGCATTGACGCCGATGTGTCGGCGCCGCAAAGGATTTCTGATTAACCTTGCTTCGGTGGCGGCATTTTTATACGGAAACAATACTGCCGAATATATCGCAACCAAAGCTTATGTTTTAGCGTTTTCCAAATGTATTCAATGCGATGTTAAAAAATACGGAGTTCGGGTTCAAGCGCTTTGCCCGGGATTAACGCATACGGGTTTTCACAGTACGGAATCCATGAAATTCTTTCGGAAAGATAAAACTCCGCGTATCCTTTGGCTCGCGGCAGAGTATGTTGTTTGTATTTCGCTCCGTTCCATCCGAAAAACACGCCGTGTTGTTTGTATTCCATCGTTACGGTACAAACTGATTCTCGCCCTGCTCTGCAATCCTATCAGTAACAAAATCAGCGAGATCATCTACAATAAACGTGTTCGTAATGAAACAACAAAAGATCGTGTCCGTCCATTGGAATAAACGATAAGTTGTCAGCTTTTGAATTTAATGTTACGACTGTTATTTTTCATTGAGAAACAATTCGGCGAGTTTCTTTTGAAGCGCTTTGCCGCGGGCTTTGGGAAAAATGATTTTGCCGTCTTTGCCAACAAAGAACATTGTCGGCACGCCGGAAATTACATACTTTTTTCCTTGTAACGGTAAACCGACTTTTTCTGTTAATTCTTCCGAAAGACATATTCAAGGAATTTTTTCATCTTCAATAATTTTTTTCGTATCAGCTAATTTGTCCCAAACATAAATTGAAATTTCGGTTTCTATTACAACAATTGCGAGTTGCGAAAATAAGGAATAAAATAATGATGATATAATGTTTCATGTTGTTTGTTTAGGTGTTAAGTGTTTATGATATTTTGTGATGTTAAGGTTCTGTTACCGGATAATCTTTCATATTCTTTGCAGAGTTTATCCGGTAAAAACCGCCGATTCGTAAATACTTAATACTTGTTATTCGCAACTATTCAGCGGAATTTGCGAAAACGTATTGTCATTGTTTCGACAAACCTCATTTTTAACCTTATTTTCCCAACAAAACAACCTCGGTAGCAAAAAAATCCGACCTCATTACCTCATTAAAAAATGCAAGTAGAACACAACTTTTAAACTATTCACAAAAAAAATAAACGAATAACAAGGTAATAAGGTTTATATTTTTGGGAATTCATTGCTACTGAGGTTGTTTTTGTAAAAAAATTAGGTTAAAAATAAGGTTGCCAATGGCGTGATTTATACGTTACTCAAAAAATCTACTGAACTGAATAGTTACTATTATTACGGTAACGAGACCGCGCGACCACGACCATCATCAACATCAGACAAAGCACGGAGAATACTCTTATACAACGGGTTGCCGTCAGCATCGAACTCTCGATTTGTTTAATGGTTGCGGAAACGCTGTGAACAGAACCATCAGCCAAAAGGAAAGTCGCAATACCAGCGTGAGCGCCGCCCAAACTTGGCAACAAATTAGAATGGGCATTAAGTGCGCCGTTCAAATCGTATGGATTTTTGGCAATGTATGCCGTCTTACCAGTGAGATAGGCATACCGCCAATACGTAGGCGTCGCCGAGCCGCTCTTTGCCCAATAATTTCCATCCCATCCATACAAATACGAGTTTCCATCCTCTGCCGCTTTACCGATTTTATCAGCAGAAATGAACTTTTCGCCGATGAGAAATTGATTACTTAAACCGTCTGTTATACTCGCAAAGGAAGACGGCGGCGTCCAACTCGCCCATTGTCCAATAGGAATTGCAGAAAGAACATATTGACGAAGCGGAGCACGCCAATGAGGCGAGTTTGAATAATACATCACATCTGATCCGTCATCCGAAATAACTAAACTTGCATAATCTCCTTGCGGACTAAGGGAGCGCCAAGATTGGTTAGCCATTTCGTTGGTATGGCAATACCACTTCGGCGTGAAGGACAATGATAAATCGAAACGGAACCAAAAGCAAACGATAACAATATCGTTGAAGAGGATGTACAGGTACAAAGTTTTCAAACCTTGTTGAATAACCTGGCGACCATCTGCAAAAACGATTGTCAAATGGCAAACGAAAAAAATATCGCCTTCGACGTCATAACAACGCCAACCTCATTTCAAGAAATATTACTGAAACAATTCAAAACCATAACTTCCCTCAAGACGCCAAAATAATTTTGTCGCCAGTTTCGCCAAGTCAAAATCTTCAGAACTTGAATGACTATAAGGATTTAACAAAATTCAACGCTGGAACTTCGGTTTAAAAATTTTTCGCGTTTCTTCGCGAATGTGTTGAAAACCAACACTGGTTCCTGTAACCTAAAATCTGACGCCTGACTGAACCGGCGCTGACGCGACGCTATTTTAGCTTTCCCAAAACCTTATCGCAAAATATTTGTAGAGGCGCTTATGATGAGCGACGGTATCTTTGTCGTTATTATTTTAAACAACATTAAATTTTCCGCGAAGAATTTCAATCAGCCGGAGCAGCACAAACATCATTATGCCGCAGAATAATAACAAGACAGGAACGAGCCAGCCGATTTCAAAAAACGGTTCCGCCCAAAGCCAAATATTCGACCAAAATAAAACCGTCGCAACCGTCGCCATTGCAAGAAACGGACCATAAGGCAGACTTCCGCCGAGTCCAAGCAGCCAGCGGGAAAGTCCCAGCACAATTCCAGCAAACGGCGCAAGAAAAAAAATAAAAATGCACGGCTGCCATCCGAGAAACGCGCCGATCATCGCCATAAACGTTACGTCGCCGAATCCCATCGCTTCGCGCCGCAACGCGATTGTCCCGACAATCCGCACGCCCCAAATCAAAAGTCCGCCGCACGCCATGCCAATCAATGCGGAAAAACCGTTTTGCCATCGGAACGAACCGTTTTTCCAGACAACGGCAATCCAGATAATCGCGATAATCAACGAGCCGATCAATGCCGCCAGCAGATAATACCACGTCGATTGAGAACGCCGCAGCCGCCGTAAAAATAACGCCGCCGCACGCCGCAATCCGAAATTCACGCGCCAGACGCGGTTCATCATCGCAAAACACCAGCCCCACCAACAGAACAACGCAATCGCAAGCGGCGCCGCATTCGGGCGTCCATTTAACGCCGCAGGATAAATATTCGGGCTGGCGATATGCAGCGGCACGTTGTCGCGGCGGTAATAGAGACTATCGTAATTGGGAACTTCCATAAATTCCGCCGGCGCGGAAGGTAAAGATAAAAGAGTCGTTTCGGCGTTGTCTTGATGAGCAAATGTGCGAATTTCCGTTGTCGGCAACGTTCCGCAAGTGAAAAAGACGGCGGCAAGAAGTCCGCAAACCGTACCGGGAACCGTAATCAAGTCGGGAATAATGAAGTCGTCAAAATCGGTAAGCGTTGCCAGAAAAAGAAACGCAAATAAAACGGCATGAAGAAGAAATCGGGAAAACAATACATCCGGCTGCTCGGGATTCATCTGCAAAATGAGAATGGAAACGCATCGCCACTCGATTTCCCAACGATAAAGAAACGCGAGTCCCGCGCCGCAAAACGCTTCGACAAAAAACGGACGCACCCAAAATCCCGATCCTAAAACCGTCGAAAAACGCGAAAACGGAATCCAGCCGAAAAGCGGTAGATAATCATACCATCGTTTGCGTAACGTTTTTTCAAGTTCGGCGAATGTTATCGGCGGACGCTTTTTTGTCGCGGATTTTTTTTGTTCCCGAAAATATTTTTGCAACGCTTCCTGCAACAAATTTTTCGGAATCCGCCGCCAAGGAGAACGAAACCGTTGAAACAATCCCCAACAATCGGTAAGCCAGTTCAAAAACGCTCCGACAATCACGCCAACCAGCATCAGAATTGCATACTTGATTTCCATAAAAAATAAACTCCGTAACGCGGGGAATGTAAGCTTCGCTAAAATTATTCAAAGCGTCAATAAAATTTTAAAAATGAAAAAGTATAAAAGCAAAGTATAAAATTAATCGTTCTGAAACTTATTCCGCAAACGGTAGAGAATAAGTCGTTGGATTTTGGATGTTAGCGGAATTACTGAATATATATTTTTGCTTTTTTTTCATCGTACTTTTATTTCATTTTAATTCAAATTATAGATAATAAGGTTGATGCGTTTTTTGGAAAATAACGTTTGGATTTATTTTAAAAACTGCATAAAATATTCGTCTATTTCGGAACGCAGTTCAATACCCGCTTTTTCAAAACAGTCGAGTAATTCTATGTATGCGCCTTGTCCGCCGAGAAAATCCCAAAATTCTTCGGCTACTTTGAGTTCGCGTTCAAGGTCGAGCATTCCCGCCATCGTCCAGCGCTCATACGGTTGCGGTTCGTATGGATTGTAGGGAATGGCAATCAATGTATTTACTTTTGCGTTTTTATCATGCGTTAGAGCAATCCCTGCCCATTCAAGAAGAGTTTGTTTGAATTTCTGAAAGTCGCCTTTGTTTGGTTTTACCGTTTTCAAATCGAAAAGATACTGTTCTCCCGATTCACTCTCTACAAACAAATCAACTTTTGCAGGTTTTAGTTTGTTCATCGTTCCCGATAAATGTTTCCGCAAAACTTCAAGTTCTTTATCTTTATCCGGTTTTGGATTTATAGTAAGATTACTTATTATCTCTGTAACTTTTTGTTGGCAATCGCCGAAAAGGGTATCTCCTACAATATACTGATATTCTGCTTTTACAAACTTTGTCTTTGCCAGAGCAACGGCTACGGGTTCAAAAATACTTGTTCCAAACGTTGTATTGAGCGAGTGAATAAACGAAAACAACGCCATTCTGTCTTTTCCCAATAAACGGAAATGAAAAGGCATATTGCTGCTTTCAGGTTTGTAATTCCGAAATTTATTGCGCAGACAAGTAGCGATTACTTGCTGTATGTATGTTTTTTGTTGGTTAGTTAGCGGCATTTTATTTTTTGAGTTATTCTAAAATGAGAGTTCCCAACATTTTTGCAATGCATTAAAACAATATTTCAGGTCGCTTTCAAATTGTTGTTGAATAATATTTTCGCCAATATACTTTGCTAATTGTTTTTTTTTCTTACCATTCATTGCATCAACATCATTTTGAGACTTTTGCCAATTTCCATAAACAGAGCATTTTTGATTTGGGTAACATTGCTCTATATCCCGTTTGGGCAAAATAAATATTTGATTATTTTGTTCTAAATGTTTGTTATTTTGCTTAAATTGGTTTACTCCACCTTCTGTTTGTTGGCTTGGTTTATCAAGTAATAGAATCAATTTATCTTTATAGATGCTTAAATTGAGTGGTGCAAAAACTTTCTCTATCGCATTGATAGTTCTTTCGGCTTGGTCAATGTCGCCATTTGCTTTAACGATTTGAATAATTGGTTTATCCGAATAAAACCGTTTGATAACACGAGTAAGCAGTTCAAACTCGCTTTGTCCTTCCACAATTAAAAAGTTTTTAGGCAATAATAAATCCGAAGGACTACCGCCCAATAATTCAAAAACAATATAGGGCTTTTCATTATCTGATATTTTTTCAATTTCCGTTTCGCCATCGCTTTTTTCAACTTTGAAAATAGATTGATTTTCATAATTATCCGCGACAAAAACAGAAGAGTGAGTATTGATAAAAACTTGGTCAGTATCTTGCGACAATGAGTGTAACACATTTTTTAGATTACGTTGTGCCGTTGGGTGTAAATGGAGTTCCGCTTCATCAATAAAGAACAGAAAAGATTTTCCCACATCTTCACTTTTCCTTCTAAAATCTGAATATGCCTGAATAATTGCCAACATTAACGCTCTTTGCATACCATCGCCTTTTTCTTCAGCTGAAGTTTCTACACCATCATCAATTGCAGTAGAAAAGTTTTTTAACAAATCATCAAAAGCTGGCGCAGAAACTTCAAATTTTACTTTGGTTGTATCGGGAAACTGTTTTTCAAGATGTATTTTTACTTGATTTCCGATAGTTTCAAATTCTGTTTTGATTTGAGAAGTATCACTTTCAAAAAGCTCGGAAAACTTTGATTGAAAGTCTTTGTATTGTTGATTGCTTTGTAAAATCGTAGATAAAACACCCGATAACATGATGCCGATGGGCGTTGTTTTTGCATATTTGGCAACTGAATCATAATATTGTTTTGTGTTGATATATTCAAATTTAGGCAAAAAATCATTCAATGCAGTATCAAATCCTGTCCCGGGTTGAATTTCCGTATCATTGATATACATCTTTCGCTTTTTTACGTCTTTGCTATCTCTTGTAAAAACAACAATATCATTGCCATTTAGTTTTCCTTGCATTGTGGCTTTATTCTTTTCGTTCTGCATTTTCTCAACACAGGCTAATGCCCCTGTAAACTCAACTTTAACTAAAATTTCATTCTGATTATTCCGTTTATATTTTAGCTCATCAAGGCTTACGCCTTTCCCTAATCCATTATAGAAAAATTCCAATGCTTCAAAAAAATTAGTTTTTCCACAATTATTTTGTCCAACATAGATGTTGAAACCAGTTGTTGTAAACTTTGTGTGCCTTATTGAGCGAAAATTCTCAATTTTTATTTTACTGATTTTCATAATTTATTTCCCCTTTAAATGAAACACCGTTTCCGAATACGCTGTTTTATCTTTTTCCGTTCTGTTCAGTACCGGTCGGCGGAATTGATTTACTATCTGCATTCCGGCATTTTCGGCAATGGTCGGATACATGTTATATTTATCGTTTGCCACAAGAAATACGTTGTAATCATCCGTCAGGAATCGTTTGCAGTTATTCAGTACGTCCGAAATGCCCTGTATATAATTTTGCTTGGCGTCTTTTGTCTGTCCTTTAAAAAGCGGTCCTATCTCCAGTTCGTCCTGCCTGTTGAAACCGAATAAATCGTAGGCATAAGCATGTTGTTCGTGATAATCGATCAGTCCCACGTATGGAGGCGATGAAAAAACACCTTTTATTTTTCTGTTTTCAACAAGCTGTCCGAATACAGGATTTTTCTTTTTAATTTGTTCGAACACGTCAATGTTCCTGCTGTCGCCGGTTAGACAAAGCTGGAAAGTGTCGGTTCTTAATTTGTCGAATTGCTGTAAACGTTTAACGGTATCCTGCGCGTAAGTTTTCCACCATTTCATAATCGAAAACAGCGGCTTGCACATTTTGCCGTGTTTACTGCAATAATAAGTGGTGGTCACAGGTTCAAGCAGCGTGGCTAAATCGGCATGAGTCGTAGCGCGGCAACTGCGAATGGTACGGCTTAAAATCACCGCAATAATCTTTTTTGTATTCTGATTTTTGATTTTCTTAATTTCCTCAAAAACGCAATCTATTTCATTCCTAATATGTTGCGAATACCATTTATCCAAAAATGTTTCGTTTTTATCCTGTCGAAGTTTGATATTGTATTGATTTACAAGTTTTTTATAAACCGGCAAAAACTCTTTTTCTTTCTCTTTGCCGTATTGTTTTTCGTCAATCTCGCCGTTTCGCAAACGATATTTGTAGTCGGGTACGGGAAAATACTTATTGTTAAAAATATTTAGTTCCCGCAACAGCTTTGCCTCAAATTCTATCGCATTGGAATTTTTGATAAAACTTTCTAATGCGACCGTGATTCTGTTGATTTCATTTTTCAAATCGGCAAGATCGTACTTTATTATCTTACAATTTCCAATCAACGAATTAAATGCCGAAACGTCAACTCCTATAGCGTGCATTCCAAGTTCGCAGGATTGCACCATAGTCGTACCGCTGCCCGAAAACGGGTCAAGCACAATATCGCCCCTGTTAAAATATGTTTCGGTTTTGAATTTATCGGTGTGGCTATCCAAAAAATATTCAACCAACTGCGGAATAAACTTGCCTTTGTAAGGATGCAAACGATGAACGTGTTTCGTCGTTTCCGCTTCTTTGTATTGCTCAAACGACAACGCCCAATTCAAATCCTCGCCCAAATTTTCCTTGAAATAACTTTCTCTTGACTTCAAAAATTTATCGTAATAATTCACTAATTCTGCTTGCAATACCTGTGTAGAGCCGTTTTCGTCAGTTTTTCTGATTCGTCCGTACTGAATCAAATACGCAATATTCGACGTCGTCACATTCTTTCCGATGTGATTACTTGCCCACTCGCTCGCTTCTTTGATCGTCAATAAACGACTTGCTGTTTTCATTCATATCTCCTTTGTTTCTTTTTCATTCCCGCATTTTCGGCAATGGTCGGAGCGATGTTATGCTGTTCGGCTTTGCGCGCAGAAATCGCCCAACCATGCCTTATTTCCCGCATTCCATTATTTTCCCGGAATGTCGGCAAGTTGTACTGCAACCGCCGGTTTTTCCGGCATGGGGAACATTTTGGTTTCTGTATCCCAGAACCATACATAAAACGCAATAGTCAACAGCACGACGACGATTCCCAGAAACAAAGCGATTTTCGAGGTTTTTAAGTCGATGTTCGATACCACCTTTTGACGAAACGCTTCTTTTTGCGGGGCAATGATCGTCATTACAGTCATGACAATAATCAGAATGATGAAACAAATCGTCATTCGATTCAGGAAACATTTGAAGAGAAGCGGAAGATAACCGCCGCTTTCCATGTCGAGTTTTGACGCGACATACATCAAAATTCCGTAAATGATCGGGTTCAGCAGCAACGCAACAACGCCGCACCATTTCGAGGCGCGCGGCGCCGCAAAACCAAAGAGAAACGCCGCAAGAATCCCGGACGAAATGAATCCCTGAAATTCCTGAATGAACGTAAACACGCCGCCTAATCGCGGATCGCCGAGATACGGAGCGATAAGACATGCGATAATCACAAACAAAATCACGCACAAACGTCCGACCGACACGACCGACCGATCCGACGCTTTCGGATTGATATATTCTTTGTAAATATCCATCGTGAACACAGTTGACGCGGCGTTAAGCATCGAAGCAAGCGAACTAATGATTGCGCCAAGCAGCGCGGCAAGAACAAAACCTCGCAAACCGCCCGCCGGAACAAGTTTTGTCATCAAAAGCGGAAACGCCGCGTCAAAATCATAACCGGTAAGCTGTTCTCCGAATTTGAATTTCTTTTCCGACTTGTCTTTGGCTGTTTGAATCGCTTTCATAACGCCCATAAGCGATTTTTCATGAGGAACGTCGATACCGAGTTTTTTTGCGTTGTAGACGATCAGTTGTTGCGCCGCGTCCGGTTCAAATTCGGCAAACTTTGCGTCAAAATCGAACAACGTACCAAATTCGTCCGCTTTTGTCATCGCTTTTTCTAAACCTTTTTGTTTGATTTGTTGCAATGCGACGGCTTCGGTTCCCGCGCGTTTCGCCTTGAGATATTCTTCGCCGAATAATTTTTCCTGACGCGACTCTTTCATATCGGTACTATAAAGATTGTACGCGATCATTCCCGGGAAAATAACAATAAACGGAATAAGCAGTTTCAGAAATGCCGCAAAAACGATTCCTTTCTGCCCTTCGCCAAGCGAACTTGCGCCAAGCGTTCTTTGCATAATGTACTGATTGAGTCCCCAATAATAAAGGTTGGGAATCCAGATTCCGAAAAACAACGCGGTAATCGGCAGCGTCGAATCCGTCCAGGGAAGATTCATTCGCAACTTATGAGAATTGATTGCGGTAAAACGTTCCGTCGCGGAAGCGTTTTCCAATTTGGGAATCGCCGCGTCAATTTTTTCCTGCGGAATCTCGTTGATCTGCATGGCGGTTGTCAACGTCGTTTGATCGGCTTTGCCGAGCGCGCCTAACGCAAATAAAAGAACCAGCGCGCCGCAAACAATCAGCGAGGAACCTTGCAGCAAGTCCGCCCATGCGCACGCTTTCAATCCGCCGAGAAAAACGTAAGAGGCGGAAATGACGCCGATAATCCACGCCAACGAAGTCAAATTAAGCCAATCAACGCCGTGAAAGAAAACGGCGTAAGCTTTTGCGCCGGAAAAAATTACGGTGGTGCTGGTCACGAAAACCAACACGAACATCATCGAAAGCGACATAATAATTCGCGCCGGTTTGTTGTAGCGGTATTCCAGAAATTCGGGAATCGTATAAATTCCCGACCGAAGAAATTTCGGCAAGAAGAAAAACGCAACCGCAATCAGCGTTACCGCCGCGATCCATTCGTAACTGGCGATAGTCAAACCGACATGACTTGCGGCTTGTCCCGACATTCCGACAAATTGTTCGGTGGAAATATTTGCGGCGATCAGCGAAAAACCGATCAGCCACCAACCGAGTCCGCGTCCCGCCAGAAAATAAGATTCGCCGCTATTTTGCCCTTTGCGGCTCATAGAAATTCCGATAAATACAACGGCAAACAAAAAGCCGAAAAACACCGCGACGTCTAAAATCGTAGCGATACTAAATCCAAAAAGAGCGAGCGCCATAATTCCAAATACCTTATTTCTAGATTCTATTGTTTTGTTGACGACGTGACAGTTTCCTACGAAGTCCAAGAAATTTTAAAGAAAGTTTTCTCAATGAATTTATAAAACTTCGCGTTCTTCGCGGTAAATAACAATACTTTGATTTTAATAAGATAACCATATATCACAAAAATTACAATACTCCCTTACTGAAATTTTTCTATATTTTGTAAGTAATTGTTAAAATAAATAAAAAACTCCTAAAAACTCTCTGTAACGACTCAGTTTCTCATCATTTTTTATGCCATTTAGCAATTTATATTACGCATTTTGTCTAAAATATCAACTAAAAGACACATCAAAATAGGTCTTTGGGTATAAAAACGTCGAAAAATCGATCAAAAAAGAAAAATCGGACTAAAATTTTTCTCAAGAAAACGATTTTTTATAGCCACAACTTACTTATGTCACAATATGTTACAAAGCGCCAAACAACAAGCGGATTCAAAATTTTATGATTTTTATATGTGCGAGGGATTGAAAAGCAATTAATTGTTAATATACTCATAAAAGTATGTCTATAAGTTAAATTTTTTAGAAAGTACAATTTTTGCAAAAAATATGCTTGAGAGAAAATAAACTAATTATGTCGCGAATAGCGATTGTATTTTTAACTTTTATTTTTGGGATAAACTTACTTTATAGTAAAGAACCTGATTTTGATAATGGTTATTGGCGCATGGCGAATGATTCAAAAACGACGGGAAAGATTTTGACAGGGTCTTGTTTCCTAATGAGTCGTCCCTGAAAAAAGATAGTTTATTTTACGATTTTTGTTTGGCGATCGGAATGTTTGGCAACGGGGATGGCGATCAATTGACAAAAATTACGGGTAAATTCTTTTTTCAGAAACGACTAAATATTCCTGATTGTTTGTTTTTATTAATTTTTGAGGTTCGTTTATGAATACTTCTTCAATTTTTTCCGTTTTCATTTGTCTTTGTTATTTTTTACTCTTTTCGTTTTCGGCGCTTGCTCAAGATCAAAAATCAATTTGGAATAAACAGATTCAGTTTTCATCAAACGGCGCTCCGTTTCGTGAAACATTGACTCAATTTGCCGAATCGCATCATATTGGTTTTTTGCTCGACCGGAAAGTCGATCCGGAAATTCCGTTAATTATTGATATTCCGCAAGCGACAGTAAGCGACGTTTTTGCACAAATTGCAGAAAAATATCATTTCGGTTTTTGCGAATTTGAAACAACGGCGTACATCGGACCGGAAGAATCGGCGGATTTTTTACGGATTCTTGCGGCTTTGCGAAAACAACAATTTTCTAAACTCCCTCAAGAAAAAAGCGGCGTTTTTCTAAATCCGATTTCTTTTCATACAGAACTTATGGATTCGCCGGAAGTTACGCTCAAACGGCTTTGCGATAAAATTGGACTTAACGGAACGGCGTTTGAAAAATTACCGTATGACCAACTTCCGGAAATGAATTTTTATCAGGAATCGCCTCATACTATTTTGGCGTTATTGCTGATCGGATTTGATAATATGTATCTTATTTCAAAAGGCGGCGGCAAACTCGCTCCCGCTCCCATTCCGAAAGATCAGATCATGACGCGGGAATACACGGGAGATTTTTATAAACGATTACAAGAAAATGATTTGCAAACATTTATCCAGAATATAGAAAATGTGCAAATAGAAGAAATCCAAGAAGAAAAATCTTCGGCGAAAAATAAGAAAACTGTTTCCGGGATTCGCGTCAAAGCTTCGTTACGGGAACTTGCTAAAATAGAACGGCAAGTACAAAAAGTTGTCGGCGAATCGCAAAAAACGTTACTAAAGGCAAGTGAAGACTTAACGCAAACTCTTGACAATAATGATTTTGCAAACGACGCTGCATTGCGGCTCAAAAATAAACTTTTTACGGCAAAAGTGAACGCCGGATTGGAAAAAGCGCTTCAGGAATACGCTAAACAAATGCAGCTCAATCTGACAATTGATGAAAAATCGTTTGCGGCGAAAAATGTTCGGCTCGATACGAGAATTTCCGTTGATTTACAACAAGTCACTTATACGGAACTCTTTGAAAAATGTCTCGCGCCGGTCGGCGGTAAATTCCGCATTACCGGAAATCATATCACAGTCTATATGGAATGACCTATAAATTATTCGCGTCTTGTTTTTTTTCTGTGGGCGTGTATAATACGCTTATAATAAAGGTTTGAGTATTTTTTGAAAACGATACAGAATGCTTTAGCGGAATTTTGATTTTCAAAGAATTTGTTTCGTCCGCTAAAATTTTATGCGATAACAGCGTCGCATTGTGGAGTCAAATTTCAATTTTTTGCGAAGGAAGGAGAAAAGTTATGTCGTCCGATTCAATTCCTATGACCCGTGATGGTTATAACAAATTACGTCAGGAAGTCGAAAAGCTGGAACGTGAAGAAATGCCTAAAATTGTCGTGCGAATTGCGGAAGCGCGCGCGGAAGGCGATCTGAAAGAGAATGCAGAATATCATGGCGCTCGCGAAAGTCAAGGACTTTTACAGGCAAGAATTAATGAAATGAAAAGTAAGTTGGCACGCGCTGTTATCATGGACGCGTCCGCTGGTCCGCAAGACGAAATTCGTTTCGGTATAAGATTTAAAGTCAAACGTATCAGCAATAAAGCGATTGAAGAATTTGAATTGGTCGGCGCCGGCGAAGAAGATTTTAGAACGGGGAAAATCCTTTCCACTTCGCCGCTTGGACGCGGATTTCTCGGTAAAAAACAAGGCGAAATCGCGGAAATTCAGGTTCCTGCCGGTTTGCTCAAGTTTGAAATTCTTTCTATCGGCGAATAATTTTCTTCTCAGTTTTTACAAAAAAGTTGAGGGAATATACAAAATAAAATGCTGGCTATATTCCTTTCTTACTTTAAAATTCCGTTTTTGTTTTGAACACAGAAATCACGAAACAATACGGAATTTTTGGTGTATTTTTCTATGTATCCTGTGCGTTCCGTGTTCAAAAATCGACGTATCGTAGATAAAAATGGAGCCGTTACCATCATTGACTTGTTCGACATGCCTTTTCTCCACTTGTCCAATAATACGAATTTGAGAGCCGCCCCCAAAACAAGCGTATCCTAAAAATAATATCCCCAAAAACAATAAGAACGTTAAAACTGATTTTTCATCATATCCATTCGCTTTCATTTCATTCTTTTTGCCAGAAATCTCACGTATAAACGTATCTGCTCCAGCAACCGCATCTCTTGACAATCCGCCACTATTCTATACGAGCAGTCATTCAATGAGAATTTTTCCACCTGTCTGGTAAGAGCTCCATAAGTTTCGCTTCGGATTTGAGGTCGCTCAGGCGATTCAAAACGTAAAACGTCGCAAAGGTATTCAAATTCGTTCAGCATGTGCCGTCGGGCGGAACTTAAAATCGTATAAAGAATACAGTATCTGCTCCAGCAACTGCATCTCTTGCCAAGTATTCATTTATTGTTGAGAATAACGAATGCTAACAACCCGACAGTCGGGTTGTATTATAAATCTCACCAACAGGAGACATTCTCTC
>JAISZO010000195.1 GCA_031269105.1 Planctomycetaceae bacterium
CGGAAACGATTTCCGACATTCAAAACGACAAAATTCCCGCCTCTTTTTGAGAAAAAATAATATTTTTCCCATAACTATCAAACCCTCTATAAAAACTGAACTTATTAGAACTACCCTAAATAAATAAAAGGAACGTCCGGACTAAAAACTCTAAAAGATAATCATAAAGGACGCTCTCAATCTTGTACAGGAGGAGAGGAGGTTATTAGAACCGCCCTGTTGATAAAAATCAACGTCAATAGAAAAAATTACGGAAAATATCAACTTTTTTGAAAAAAATGAGAAATAATTACCATTTCTTTGCGCTTTTCTCTTCCCCTTATTGTATATCTTTTTCAACACCTTGTTTTTCATGGATTCAAAGGAACTCTTGTTTTTCAACAAGAACAATAAAGCTTTATGAGGAATTAACGACTATGGTGAAAAATATAATCAAAGGAACTCTTCTTTTGGTCGATGACGATTGTTTCGTTCTCAATTCTATGGCGGATTGGTTGCGGAGTTGCCAATACGAAACGGATACGGCTTCGTCAATTCATGAAGCTCGAATCCTTTTAAAAGCAAAGACTTACGACGTCGCTATTATCGATATTCAGCTTGGCGACGACGGCGACGGTTTCTCGTTACTGCGCGAGATCAGCCAGTCGGATAAAGAAAACATTCCGTTTGTAATCCTCGTAACCGGTTATGGAACGGTCGAGTCGGCGATTTCCGCCATTCGCACGGGAGCGTTTGATTTTTTAACCAAACCGCTCATTGACGCGGAACTCGAAATGGCGATTGAACGCGCGCTTCGCCAACGACATACTCTTTTTGAAAATAAAAACTTAAAACGTCAGCTTGAGCGGCGGTACGGACTTGAAAATATTGTCGGCAATGATCATCGGATGCAAAAAATTTACGACATTATTGAAAGCGTCGCCGCAACTCGTGCAACGATTCTGATTACCGGCGAAAGCGGTACGGGAAAATCCATGATCGCACGCGCGATTCATCAAAAAAGCGATCGGCGTAATAAACCGTTTATCGAAGTGGCAAGCGGCGCTTTACCGGAAAATTTACTAGAAAGCGAACTTTTCGGACATGTTGCCGGTTCATTTACGGGAGCGATTGGAAATAAAGTCGGAAAATTTAAGGCGGCGGACGGCGGCACGATTTTTCTCGACGAAATCGGAACCGCTAGTCAGGGCTTGCAAGTCAAGCTGCTTCGCGTATTACAAGAACTGGCTTTTGAAATGGTCGGCGGATCGGAAACAATTCATGTCGATACGCGGGTTATTCTTGCGACAAATGAAAATCTCGAAAAAGCCGTGACGGAAAGACGTTTTCGGCAAGATTTGTATTATCGAATTAACGTCATCAATATTGAAATTCCGCCGCTTCGCGAGCGAATTTCCGACATTCCTTTGTTAACGCAACACTTTTTTGAAAACATTTGCCGCGAGTCCAATAAAAACATGATAGGCGTCGACCCGCAAGTGATACCGGCGTTGCAAAATTATTCGTGGCCTGGAAACGTTCGTCAGTTACAGAATGTCATTGAACGGGCGGTTTTACTTGGCAAGCACGAAGTCATTGTGCTAGACGATCTTCCAGAAGATATTACAGGGGGGATTTCCAGCGGTTTGCCGTCTATTGATCTCGCGGAACTTGCCAATAAACGCCTCAAAGAAGCGCTCACGAATCCTGAACGGCAAATTATTCTTGAAGTGTTGGAAATGCACCATTGGAATCGAAACGCTACCGCCGAAGCACTTGGAATCAACCGAACAACTTTGTATAAAAAAATGAAAAAATTGGGATTAGACGAACAAAACGCTATTCATTAACTTTTTATTCTTTCTATTTTAACACGTATATTTTAGACAATCTATTTTTTTGAAAAAATTTCCTCTGACTGAAAACTTTATCCAAAGATATTGAAGAATACGAGCGGGAATAACCGATAGCGGTTTTAGCGATAAAAGCGGCATTTAGTTTTTTGAAGTTTATAAGTGCGACAAAATAAGCCGTTGACAGACCAAAGCCCTTGTTCTAAATGGAACATTTATGGAGAATAGAAAAATGAGTAAAAAAATAATGCAACGTTTCGTATTTTTCGCCGTCATCGGTTGCGCGATGGTAACATGCTTGGGAAGCGTCGGTTGCCAAACGACGCGAAACGGTCAGACTCTTCCTGCATCGACCTATTTAAAAGACGACGTTCAATTTTTTTCCGCCGGTTCTGAATCCCCATTGTCGCAAGAAACGCAACAAATGGAACGTCAAGAGGCGGAATACATTAAAGCCAATCAATCGCGTTTCTAATAGAGAAAACAGGATGTGTGCGTAATGGACGGCGGACTTAACCTTTCCCAAGAAGCTCAAAATTGGGTCAATTTGATTTTGATTTGGCTTGGTTTTGGTACTTTGGTTGCAATTGTCGTCCGATGCCTTTTCCCCGGTAAAGAACCTACCGGAATGATTAGTTCTATTATGATCGGAATCGTTGGAACATGCGTTGGTCCGTTGATTGTCAGCACGATTTGGCAAATTGAGAATTTCAACCCCATCAGTCCGGTTGGTTTTTTTGCGTCCACGATTTGCGCAGCGCTTTTTTTGTTATTTTATCAAATCGGTACGGTCATCGCAAAACGACGGCGCGATGAATATCACGACCGTCGAACTCGTTAGATTTCTGAATAAATAACTCATGTTACGCACTATCGGCAAGTTTCATTTTCCCCAGTTCAATCCATGCGGCTTTGGAGGCTGCCCAATAGATTTTCGCTTTGAGAGCAAAATGATTTAGTTTGTGGGTGAATTTTAGCTTTTCCAGTTTAACATACGCCACCAGCGAAGCAAATAAATGATTACTTTGCGTGGTCACCGTTCTTGCCGGCGATTTTGCCAAGGAAGCATTTTGTTTAAGCGATTTGTGGTATTCC
>JAISZO010000291.1 GCA_031269105.1 Planctomycetaceae bacterium
CTGTTTTCATTCCAACGTCGGATAAGCGACGCCGCCAAGCAATTGCGCTTCGCCGCCTTCTTTTTCGTAAACGCCGTAAAAGATAGAGCAGCAATCAAGCCACAGCGTAACGCGTTGTATTTCTTCTTTCGTCAGTTTGACGTCGTAATGTCCTTCTTTGATAATCGGATACAATTTCGAGGCGTACGCGCCGAATTTACCCGGATAAGTTCGCAACGGATTGCCGTAACTGTAAAAGGCATAATTTTTAATCAAGTTGTTGTAAGAGGCGTACCATTTGTTTTGAATCGGCGTTTTAGCAAGATTCGGCGATGTGTTTACGTTCTTTTCATGGCACGCGACGCAATTTTTGTCCAAAACCGGCTGAACAAGCTGCGGATAACTGAACGGATTGACGCCGGGAAGTTTCACCGGTTCAATTTTCGACGGAGCGCGTTTCATCGCAAGCGGGATATTATTCATCGTTACCGGCGTATGACGTTTTTGTTCATGGCAACCGTCGCAGACCATATTTTCATTCGCTTGAAAATACGCGGCGCTTCGCATCGACTGAACCGCCAGACCGTTTTGATCAATCGCCTGAAATACCAACTCGCGCTGCGCCGGCGCTATAAAATGAGCGCTTCCGTCCGCTTCGACAGGAACGGTTCCCAACACGTAACGCGGAATGACAACCGAATCGCCGCTGGTCGGTTCGCGCAATCCGACTTCATGCGGCGGCGCGCCCGACGGAACCGACATCGGAAGCATCTGCAAAATCCGAATTGCCTTAATTTCCGTCTTCTCGGGCCAAGCGAACAAACTTTTATAAACGTTCAACACGGAAACGGTCGCGGTCAAACCTTTATTATGTTTCGGATCGACATACGTTTGATTTTCCGTAACGTTGGACGCAATCGTTGCGGGAACCGGCGGCGCCGGACGCTGTTGTACCGGAATCGGCGAAAGCGAACCGATTTCCGCGTCGCGGTAAATCAGTTCTTTATTGCCGAAAGCGTCGATAAGATAAATGCCGTAATCGCCGCGAACATAATTTTTGTTATGTCTTTCGGCGCCTCTCGACATAGAAAAATCCGCAACGGCAAGATAGTATTTTTCCGAAAGCGGATACGGCGAACCGTAAACCTGCTCGCCGCCCTGACTTTCGGGAAACGCGACGTCCGGCGTAATTCGTTTGACCGGAGCCATACGGTCGTCGTCTTCGACTCGCGGGTCAATCAAAATCAACGAACCATACGCCTGACCATGATGCGGCGCGGCGGTCGCAATTTGCAACGGCGAATGAGGAATCACGCGGCAATCCAATTCCATATCGGCGCGTTCGTTTCGCGGTGAAAAATTTCCATGAACCGCGCGGGTATCGCGTCCGTCGAGCGTAATCAGCCAGGGATGATGCGCCGTGCAGCCGTGACGATCAATGTAATCCCATCGCGTATAGAGGATTCGTCCGTCGTGCGTTACCGACGGATTCCATTCGTTGGTTTCATGGTAACTGAGGCAACGCATCAACGATCCGTCGCTGTTCATATCGAACAACGTATAATTCGGACATGCTCGTCCGCACCGCAAATAACCGCCGCGCCGTTCCGTAATGAACGCGATACGTTCGTTCGGCAACCAGCAGGGATCAAAATCGTTCCATGTTCCGTCGGTCAATTGCCGTAAGTTTGAACCGTCTATATTGACGGTAAAAATATGATGCGCGTCGCCGACGTCCCAATGTCCTTTCGAGACGTCGGTGTGAAAACGTTGTTTTTTATCGCCGTTACATTCGACAAACGCAAACGCGATTCGTTTTCCGTCAAAGGAAAGATCGGGCGTAACAAACGCTCCGTTTTCGAGTTTCTTTCCTTTCAGCCGTCCGTTTTCCACGAGAGAATTTTCCAACAGGTTTCGCACTTTCGGCGAATCGCCAAACGGTTCCGACATGAGAAAGAGACCGCCGCCCGGCACGGAGTTGACGCCGTAATACTGATCGCACATGTGATTGTATGTCGCGCGATGACGTTTGACAAACAGAATTTCCTTGAAATTGAGAAGCGGATTTGCAAACGCAATTTGCCGGCGAAGTTTGCAGATTTTTTCATAAACGGCGTAACGTTTGACGACGTCGCTTGGACCGATTGTCTTCGCTTCTTCGACGAGTTGTTTTAATTCTGTTTCGAACGCCGAAAGATTAGGAACGTCCGGCGTTTGACGCAAATCGTTGAGCAACACCGTTGTCCGCCGCAACACGACGTCCGCCGGATCGCGGTCTTCGGGCAGAATCATAGAATCGCGTTGATAGACTTCATCGGCGACTTTTTCAATACGCGAACGCTCTTTCAAATTGTCTAATAAAAAAATGTACTGTTTTACAAGTTCATCGTTGGGATTGAATTGACTGCCGAGCGTTTCGCTCAAAATTTCCATAGGAGTCAACGGATTAGCGCGGAATCGCGCGGCGTCGCAAATCAATTCGAGTTCGGCAATCGCCGCCCACGGCGCGGCGTTGACTTCGGACGTCTCGCGAATTTTGAAATAACGTCCTTTTTTCGGAGCGTCAAAAAGAATTGTTTGGCGCTCTCGCATTTTTTTCAATTCGCCTTGAGAAACTTGCGGCAGATTTTTGAGATCGTCGCCGAGATAAATTTCATATTTGGCGATTGTTCCGTTCCATTGCCCATCTTGACGCGATAAAATCGTAAATCCGTGAATTTCAAATTCCGCCGTCAAATCGACCAGAAAATCATGCGGCGGTTTCGGCGTATTTCCAGCGGAAAATTCCGTATGCCAGAATGTTTTCGCGTCGCCGTCCATCGCAAGAAATCCGGCGTAGTTATTTGCCTCGCTGGAAGGCGTTACCGTTACAAGAATAGTACGCGGCAAAACGCTTTGCGCCGCAACATTATTAAACAAAAAACCGGCGGTCAACAGGCAACCGGTAATGAACGTCATTTTTCTCATAATTTGTTCTCCTCAAAACAAAATTGTAAAGCATAAATTTGATTGTAATCAAAATTTTCAGCAAAAGCAAGCCGGTAAAATAATTTTTTAAAATTATTTTGTTTTCAAGTCAAAATCGAAAACATTTTTTCCATTCTGCTCCACTGTTACCGGTTTTAATCCTGAAGTTTTCGCTTGATTGTATTTTTCAGGAATAAGATAAATGATTTTTGGCGGTCGGTCGCCGATTTGTTTTTGATACTCTTCGTAATTCAAATCGGAACCTTCGATTTCGGTTTTAGAAAACGTTACGCGATATTCGCCAGCAATTGCGCCGCTGCCGACCGGCGCG
>JAISZO010000321.1 GCA_031269105.1 Planctomycetaceae bacterium
GCGCCGCACGAGGTCGTGCAACGGAAAAACATGCGTAACCGGCGGCGCTTTCCGCCGGAACATATCGTGTGCGAAAACAATCAAGCCCCGCCAAGGGGCGAGATAATAAAACTCATAGCGAAATGATACAACTCATCATTGATAAAATAATCGTCTCGTCCCTGCGGGACGGAATAGTTACAAAAAAAAGTTACATGATTTCTCAACGGTTTTTTCATTTTTTAGAGTCGAGTTCCATGATACGCACAATATTTTGAAACAATTTTTTATGCGTCTCAAGCGTTTCATTGTTTCCAAAGACGCAAAGATTGTTTTGCTCTTTTATGTTACGAAACATGGAAGCAAATTTACGAAAATCGTCGTTGGTTGTTGAAAGTATTTCATTCCATTCACGCTGAAGATGTTCCTGAGTCAGACCGGAATAAAACATCGACGCAACCCGTTCCGCTTTTTGCGGCGGAGTAAGCGGTTTATCGATACCGCCAATTGTTGCGATAATCGCGTCCGATAATTCCGTTTCGGAAAGTTCCAGCGTTTCAAGATAGTCCGCCGTTCCGTCGAATACCGAAATGGTCTTTTCAAGGTTCGGATCACGGTACGACCAAAAAGAACAAACGCCGTTTCGTTCAACAGCAAAACCGCCGCCATACGCGCCGCCAAGAATCCTGATATTGTCCCAAATATAACCGGTTCGCAAAATATCCGTTAAAACAAGCAGTTTTCCCGAATACGCCGCTCCCGCCTTTTGATAATCGGCGGCGCGAACAACATACTGAACGCGAGTCGGTACAATAATCGCTTCATTAAGTTGACCATTAACTTTGAACGTTTTCGCCGATTCGCCCGAATCAATATCTTTATCCGAGTCTTTGCGAATACGCGATTCAAAAGCCGCAAGCGCCGGTTCCGCCGTTACAAAATCGCTTTGAGGAAGCGTTACGGTAATCAGGCGGTTTCCGCATTTGCTAAACAATTTTTCCGCTGTGATTTCCAGAAAACGAAGCGCTTTTGTACTATCGGCTTCGAGTTTCTTTTCAAATTCGCACAAAAATTGATAATAACCGATTCCCGACGTCCGATCTTTGTAAGCGTCCACCGGCGAGAAATACGACGCGGCACGAATTTGCCCCAAACGACGCCCGCTTGTCGAAAAACGTTGTTCCAACGCAATTCGCCGCTCCCGAATGATTTCCTTAACACGATCGGCGTCTTTGAATTGAGTGTTCAATATTTCAGACGTTAATTCAAGTCCCTTTTCCAGTTTTGGAAGAAGAGTTTTTGTTCGGAGAACAAACGCAGCGGAAAACTCATTCGGTTTGCCTTCGGCAGGATATGTTGTAACACTCGTCGAAATGCCGCCGGTGTGGACGTCGATTTCACGATTCAGTTCCGCGTAAGTCGATGATGTTGTATCAAGCCGACCGAGCAAATCGGAAATCAATGTTGTATAAGGCGCCGCAACAGACGGAAGTTGCATTGCGTCGAAATATATTGCAACATAAGCGATTTTATTCGTATCGGTATCAATATGAATCATTGTTGTATCGCCGACGGTCTTTGTTGCGGACGGAATTTTTTCCGGTTCCTTTCGAAGATCAGAAAGCGAAAGACGCGGAATTGCAGCAATCTCTTCCGGTTTATCGGGAGCCGTTTGACGTTCCGCTAAAATTTGTTGTTTCTTTTTAATCTCGTCAAGTTCCGTAGCGGAAAGCGACTTTTTGATTTCCGCAAGTTTCCGTTTGAGTTTTTCGGCATTTTCTTGTTCAAGTCCCTGTTTCGGAATCAATGTAACCGAACCGCGCGAGGGATTTTCGATCAAATATTGCCGAATCAGTTTTTCAAAATAACCTTGTTCCGCGTCTTCACGAATCTTCTTGAAAACCGGATTGAACCGTTGATCTAAAAGAGGATCAAGATCATGAACCCAATTTTTATGCAATTGCATGTTGATAGAAATCCCTTTGGAAAAATGACCGACGGAAAATTCGCGTAACCGAAATTCTTTCCGGTTCACAGCGCCGTCGATTAATTTTCGTTCAATACCTTCTTCAACAAGTTGTTTCAAGGTTTGATCAACAATTTTTTCAAAGAGTTCTTTTTTTTCCTGATCCGAATTTTTCACAATGATTGAAAAACAAGGTTGTTTAAGCGAACTGTCAAACGACGCACTGACGTCTTTTCCGATTTTCGCATCCAAAAGAGCGCGTTTAAGCGGCGCCGTTTCGCTTTGAACTAAAATATAGGCGAGCAAATCCATACCGAATTGCCGTTGAACATTTTCCTGATCAACCGGAAGTAAAAAATTCAAACTCAAAAACGTTTTTCCTTCCGTTGTTTCGGTAGGCGTTACGGAATATTCAAAAACGAATTCCTTTGCTTTTTCGAATGTTCCGGGCGTGGTGATTTCGACGTCGATATTTTTCCGGTCGAATTGGTTCAGATATTCTTTATCGAGAAATTCCAGATGTTTTGCAACGTCTCCATTTCCATACAAAAAGATCATTGCGTTTGACGGATGATAATATTTTTGGTGGAAGTTACGAAATTTCTCAATCGTCAGAGTAGGGATCGCGTCGGAATCGTAACCGTAAGTCGAACCGTCGTACATCGACTTCTGAATTTTACGATACAAATATCCTTGCGGCGAGGAATACGTTCCTTTCATTTCATTGTAAACGACTCCGTTGTACGACAACGTTTCTGTTGCGGAATCAAATTCGTAACGCCATCCTTCCTGCATGAGAATTTCAGGCAATTCAAGAACCCGCGGGAAAAAAACGGCGTCCAGATAAACATTCATCAAATTGAGCAGGTCTTTATCGTTACGGCTTGCAACCGGATAAGAAGTGCAGTCGTCGGCGGTATAAGCGTTCAGAAATGTCTGTAACGAACTCTTTTGAAGACTCATAAACGGTTCTTTTGTACGGAATTTTTTCGAGCCGCAAAGGACGCTGTGTTCCATCACATGAGCAATCCCGGAATCGTCGGTCGGCGGCGTCCGAAATGTGATCGCGAACACTTTGTTCGCGTCGTCGTTGGAAAGATACAAAAGCGGCGCGCCCGATTTGACATGTTCAAACCGTAAAACGGTTGAACTCAATTCGTCCACTGTTTCGACGGAAATCAGTTGAAATCCATGCGTTACGCTTCCGATTTCTGTTGACGTTGCATAAGCGTTTGACGCTAAAATGGTAAGGGAAATAATTAACGTTGTAAATATTCGGTTAATCATGGTTTTGACCTTTCATTAAAAAAGGAAAATTAAAGGAAATGCGGCAAATATTGTACAAAGCAAGGATGCGCCGCTCTCATCTTTGCTTTATGAAGAAACTTACGGCAGTGTAACAATTTCACCATTACTGATTGTCGACAGCGCTTTCCACGAGTTCGGTTGAATTGTATCGGAAATCCTGCGCACACTTCCGTCACATAAGAGAACATTAACCCCGCCTGTATGATAACTTCGTGCCGCCAGGAAACCGCAATTCATATTGTACCATGCTGATGGAACTTTAGTGTTAGGAGGTAAAAACGCTCCGTAACTGACATACTGTAAACGTCCAATCATCCAAGTCGCGCATCGGTCGGAATACCAACTCGTTGTAGCAGACATGGCGCTTGCCAAATCTTCCGGCGTCGTTGATGCAAACATGGCGGTATTACCGGCGAGCATTAAGGTACGATATTGTCCTGAACTAACTCCGTTCGAATAAGATAAACCGGTAACGTCTGCCGTCAATGTTGACGCCGTCCCTCCCGGACCGACAATACTTTCCGACATTGCCATTGTATTACTCGTCCCGTCTGTAATCGAAGCAAAGTTATAAATATTCGATTCGGCATTGGTAGTTCCAGCCATTCCTGTTCCGCCTTTCGACCAAAAATGAAAAAGTCCTCTCGTGATAAGTGAACTTATTGCAACTCCGGCTTCAGGATTGGATATTTGAGCTGCCGCCGCATAAATAGGACCAGTACAAACGACATAACTGTTTGGCGCTACCAGACTTTTTGTTCCAAGAACTTTACAATAGATTAAATCTTTTGTGGCTTCACTGGGACAAAGGCAAAATGGAAGTTTTGTCTGAACGACAGGATACAATGATGAATCGGTCGGTTGTAGGTTATAGTTAATCAAACTATGTAACGAAACTTGTTCTGTGAAAGGAAGCAACTGTGCCTGAACCGAAAACGTATTCGCCGAAGCGTATCCCAAGTTTGGAAAACAAGTCATCGTGTCGTGGTAATTGTGCAAGGCAATTCCCCACTGTTTGAGATTATTGGTACAACTCATTCTTCTTGCCGCCTCTCTTGCGGCTTGAACCGCAGGCAACAGAAGTGCGATTAAAACTCCAATAATCGCAATGACCACCAGCAATTCAACCAGCGTAAACGCAAATTTTCGGATGAACTTAACGCGCCGATAATTTGAGCGCATTTTGAACTCTCTTTCTATTTTTTGAATGGAAAGTTGATGATTTTCAACGGAATTTTGTTGATAAACAGCATTCCATTTCTTTGTAAAACGTCGTTGTTTTTATATTCAATATTTTACTTCAAAAGTTTTGTGAGTAAAACAACGGGAATTTTAATGAATTCCCAGAAGTCTGCAAGCGGCGTTTTTTGTAATTTTTGGTAAAAAATAAAATGTTAAAAGCAATCAAACTTTTATATTTTGTTGTAATACATAAACTTATGAAAAATAAAAGTTTGAAAAATTTTTTTTGTTGATTTTTAAAAAACTTTCAAAAAAAATCATGACAATTGAGTCAATACTTTGTCGATAGTAGCAGATATTTTTTGTAACCGTTCACGTTTTTTTGTCTTTTTTAAATACGGAACAGACGGAAATGCGCGCGACGCGCATAAAATTCCCCTCCGGCGGAGGGGCGTCGGTCAACGCTGTTGACCGACGGGGCTACAGAACGCGCGAGGAAACTCGCGCGGCGGAAGAAAGAGATTTTACAAGTTGAGCAAGTTTCTTTTATGGTTGAGCAAAGGGCGTCTTACGGAGTCAGCGACGAAGCCACATCTTGACGGTACGCGACGGC
>JAISZO010000112.1 GCA_031269105.1 Planctomycetaceae bacterium
TAAGAGAAAAATAACTAACAAACAAAAAAGTAAACACAAATATCTTTTGAACACCCTACCCTGCGGGACTGAATCGTTTCGTTACCATTTTACAATATTTGCGACTATTCATTAGAATATATTTTTCTTACTTTAAAATTCAGTTTTTGTTTTTATTATTTTGAACACGGATTTTTTAGTATTTTTCCGTGTGTTCCGTGTTCAAAAACAGAAATTTCAAGTGTGAAAAGTATGTAAATTTATTCAACGACGGCGATTCCGTTGGCGCTGACAAAATGCTTTTGGATTCCTAATTCTTTCATCCATTTCATTGTTGCAACAGCACCGCCGTTTTGAAAAATATTTTTTGACACAGGCCACAAGCACGCTTTGAACTGAATGGATTGATAAAACTTTTTTCCAACCCCGCCTTCGCCGTGATGCGCCATTTGTAAAAAATCGCAATTCAAATCGCTACGGAATTTTCCGTTAAGAAGTTCTTTGCCCCGCGCAACGCCGCTGTCCGCCAGAAAAACAACAGAACGCGCCGAATCCGAAACGCGAATGACCATTGAAGAATTATTGTAAGCGTCGCGTTTTTCTTTTTCGTTTTTCACCGAAAGAATCTTAAATTGCGTTTTGTCAATTTCAACGGCGCCCGGCTCCGTTACGTTTTCAACTTGAAAATCCGATTTCTTCAGGTTTGCGTAAAGTTCCGACGTCATGGGAACGTATTTTGGCTCGACGCTTTCATAAAATTCTTTGGAAAATTCCGAATGATAAATCGTTTTGATCTGGATTCCGTCGGGATTTTTCAGAATTTCGTGAAACGCTCCAACATGATCCGTGTGCGGATGCGACAAAAACCACGCCTCGACATTGTTTCCGAGCGCGGCAAGAAATCCGCGAAGATAATCGGTTTCCGGCGGAACGCCGCCATCTATGACAACAATTTTTCCGTTGTTTGTACGAAAGACGTAAGAATTTCCCTTGAAGGGCATGGAAAGAATTTTTCCTTCGGGAGTTTTGAAATCGTACGCTTCGCCTTTCACGGGATCGCGATGACATGGAAGTTGCCAAAGCGTGAAATTCGACGCCGGCGTTTTTTCCTGAACCGCCGCCGCTTGCATTTGAACGGCGCAAGTTGCCGAAACCGGAATCGCTGCCGCCGTCAGTAATGCGGAACGTTTCAAAAAATTACGGCGATTGAATTTTTGAATTGTTTGATCTTTTGCGTTCATCTTTTCAATCTTCCAAAAAATGATGTGCGAGTAATAAGTTCAAATTGCGAATACCAAACGGACACGAATGTCCTTTGACAACGTAATAAGCGAAACAAATGAAGTTGCCGCATTGGTTGGATGCAGCGACTTCATTCATTCTATCTGACCATTATAACTATTTCTTTTTAGGATTTCTATCGAGTTTTAGGTCGTAGTTTTTTGTCGAAGAATCAACCTGAACCGTTAAACCGGATGTTTCCGCCGATTCGTATTTGGCGTCAATAAGCGAACGTTCCGATTCGCCCGGCAATACTTCTGTGACGCCGTAAAGCCAAACGGCGTAATTCCCCGGCGGCAGTCCGTCTTTTTCCGAAAGCGAACCGACAACATAACTCCCATCCGCTTGAATTGTTCCGGTTGCCTGAAACGCGTCTTGGACAAAAACAATCGTCCCTTGTGGAACCGGCGAGCCGTCGTCTGAAAATGTTATCTTGCCGCCAAGTTGCACTTTTCCATTATTGCATCCGGCGAGCAAAACGAAAGAGAGCGTCAAAAAAATAAAATTTTTCATCGTTACCTTTATTTTATTGGATTATTTTAAGTAACATGGAAATGAAGGCGAACCCGAATGTCCGCCCCCCAACTAAAAACAAGCGTGAACGTTTATCACGGAATAGATACCGCGTTACCATCGCGCACGTTGCCGAGCCGTGAAAACAAACTGTTTACTCCTGTTGGAATTGTTATGGAAATACTATGAACGGAACCGTCACCCGCTAAAAACAGACAAACGCCGGGGTGGATTCCGCCCCATTGTTTGTTCGGTTCTTGGTACCAATTTTGTACTTTTTCAGCGGAAGATTGGGCAATTCCGCCGTTCAGCGAACGTTCATTAGGAAGAGCCGACCAACTTGCTCCGCCTAATATTGCGCAATCGCCGGTTTTTCTGCGTCCATCAGAGTTGGATGTGGCGGAGTAATCGCATTGATCAATGTCGTCGGTGTAAATATATTTTTCTCCGACAAGCAATTGATTGGACGTTCCGTCTTGCAACCGCGAAAAGGAATCCCGCGGCTCCCATGAAGACGGAGAATTGCTTGCCCATGAAGCCACGCGGAACGGTCCTACCAAAGCTCCGCCTTTGGAGGGATCGCCGTTTGGTCCGCAGGAACCAGTGTACCAAGAAGATGAACTGTCGGTACTATCAACTATTTGTTGATCGGTCACCCAATTTGCCCATGCCGTACTGCTGCGTCCGACAACAATCGCGTAATCGCCTTGCGGACCAAATGTTTTTCCGCCGCAAATCGTGAGCGGATCATTGGAGGTCTTGCCGACATATCCTTTGGCTTTGGAACGTCGGGTAGGACAGAGATAGCACGAAGTGGAAGCTGCCATTTGGTTTTGCTCTTCCAGAGTAAGGGCGTTCCAAAAATACTTGTTGCTAATTGCCCACTGAAGGTTTTCTGTTTTTCCGCTCACGAAATCGTAGGTGGATTGCCGTTCCATATACGGCATAATCAAAAGCCAAAACGACGCTCTTGGTCGCCATTTTGATTCGTCGTCTTTGAAAGGGTCGTTGTTGGGATGGGAACCGATTGATTCCGGTACCAATCCCTGCCGCGAGTCATGGAAGTTGTGAACCGCCAAGCCAATCTGCTTGAGATTGTTACTACACTGCATTCTTCTTGCGGCTTCCCGCGCGGCTTGAACCGCCGGCAACAGAAGAGCGATTAACACTCCGATAATCGCAATCACGACAAGCAATTCGACAAGCGTAAAAGCCCGGCGAATCAAAGATTTTTTCCCGAAACAGGCAAAAACGCACGAAAGGACAGAAACGCTTGTAATAACACGGGCAAAAAAGAGAACAATATGGGATAGAATTGTTCCGTTGCCTTTGTTTTTTATTTTGGCGCAATCGATAAAGTTTACCCCCCCCCCCCCGCACACGAATTTGTCTGATTCTGCGAAACGCCCAATTCTGGGCTTGAAAATGAACCAGTTGTGGTTAAATCTGGTTTTGACATTTTGAATCTCCTTTTTAAAAGATTTTTTGATTTTGAAATGACAGAAATCACAGCGACTTTGTCAATTCAGTAAATCGTACTGTTTGTTATTATACGCAAATAATCGGCAACGTCAATACGAATTGTCGGAAAATTGAAATTTTTTTGAAAATTCGGGAAAATATTTTTTATTATTCCGTTTTCATCTTTTACCACGAAGAACGAAGAATCGCGAAGAGGTTCACGAAAGAATTTTTAAAGTGGGGTAAATGATTGTTTTCATCACAACGTTAAAAATTCCGCTTGCGAAACTTTTCACTTTTAATTTTTCACTTCGCTTTTAACTTCCACGAAGCGCCTTGCATTCGTCCCGCAGGGACAAAATCATGCGTAACCGGCGGTGAAACCGCCGGAAAAGCGATTATGGAACCTGTTGAAAAATAAGTTGTTAGAAGTTCCTGTGTAAATATTCACAAGTCGTTTCTTTTTGTTATAATATTAAAGTTATTTCTTCTTAATTTTTCATTTCTTTTTACATTTTGCTGATATGTTTGTCGGACCTGTTTTTACTCGCGAGGTTACTATCGCACCAAGACGCGAACGAACGTTTTTTTTGCGGAGCGTTTATGTCGGGGCGCTTCTTATGTTGATTTGTACCGCGTGGCTCGTTGTTACCGGAACGCAATTGATTCGCGATACCGGAGATTTCGCCCGATTCGGAAGTACGCTTTTTCAACTTCTTGCGCCATTGCAACTCGTGATTTTTCTCTTTTTTTCGGGAATGCTCGCCGCCAGCGCTGTCGCTTATGAAAAAGATCGAAAAACGCTGTTATTGCTCTTGCTGACGCGAATGAGCAACACAGAACTCGTTCTCGGAAGATTATTATCAAGTATGTTGATAACGCTTGCGTTGTTAATTACGTCAATACCGGTTTTTATGATTATTTCACTTCTTGGCGGAATTTCTAACATACAAATCATTCGCGTGGCGCTGGTCACTCTTATTACGGCGCTTGCTTGCGGAAGTTTGGGTTCATGTATTGCGTTATGGCGGGAAAAAACGTTTCAGGCATTGTCGATTACGGTTTTGATTTTTGTAGCGTGGCTCGGATTTTGGGAGGCGGTTTCCGCCGGAATTTTAGGGAAAATCTGGTTCAATTTGCCGACGCCCGATCTTGCCCGATGGTTCAGTCCCTGGCAGGCGATTTTGTTGGCGTCGCGTCCTTCGCTCGAACTTTCTTCAAACGGCGTTTTGGGATTCGGCGTGTTGCTCGGTCCGATTACCGGTTTTTTTATCAATTTTCTAACGCTGACGGTATTGATCAATCTTGTTGCAATATTGCGCGTGCGAGTTTGGAATCCGTCGCGCGAATTGCGTCAAACCGGACTCGAACAAGATATATGGCGAAAAGAATCCACAGAATTATCTCAGGCGTATTATAAACAATCGTCGGAAACAACCGTTATGGAAAATATGTCAGGGTTATTGCCGGAACATCTTGCCGCGATTACCGAACCGACCGCCGAAAATCTTCTTGACGCCGCGAAGATCGCCGACCGTGAACAATCGCTTGTCGCTCATTCCGCGCCCGGCAAAGTCCGACACGTTTGGGACAATCCGATTATTTGGCGAGAAATTTGCACGCGGGCTTACGGACGTAAAACGCTTGCGATTCGTCTTGCCTATGTCGCGTTGGCGGTTTGCTGTATTTTTATGCTTCATTCGACGATTCAATCCGCTTATGCGGCGGGACTTGAAGCGACGATTTCACAATTAGCGACTCCGTTTTTGCCGCTTTTGATTTTATCGCTCGTGTTAGTCAATACGCAAGCGGTGACGTCGCTGACTTCGGAACGCGACGGCGGCGCTTTTGATTTGCTTCTCGCCAGCGACATTACGCCGAAAGAATTTGTTTACGGCAAAATCGGCGGCACGTTTTATAACATGAAAGAAATGCTGTTGTTTCCGTTGTTTTTGTCCGTCTATTTTTGGCGGGCGGAAGCGTTGAACGGAACGAACGCGATGTTTTTATTCATCGGACTTGTCGTTTTATACGCTTTTGTCGCGATGGTTGGGATTCATATCGGAATGCAATACGACAATACGCGAAACGCGGTCGCCGTGAGTTTGGGAATTATCTTTTTCCTGTTTCTCGGAATTTCCGCATGTATGTGGATTATGGCGGCGTTTAGCGGTTCATTCGGCGTGCAGTTACAACCGTTTCTCACGTTTATGGTCGGCGGCGGAGTCGGACTTTACGTCGCGTTGGGAGCAAAAAATCCGTCCAAAGCGATTGGGCTTGCGTCGTTTTTGCTGCCGTTGATGACGTTTTACGCCATCACGAGTTTGTTACTCGGATTTTATCATTATGTTTTCATAGCAACGGTGATTGCGTATGGTTTTACCACCGTTGCGATGCTGATTCCCGCCATTGACGAGTTTGACGTCGCTACCGGGCGCACAACGGCGGATTAAGAAATTTGAATTTCACTTTCCCTTTTTTCAACACAAAGGAACATTTCCAATGAAAAAAACAATGAAACTTTTGGCGATTTTCGCCGTGATTTTGAATGTCGCAGCGCCGTATTCTTCCGCACAGGAAAAAACTCCGGCGGCGACTTCCGTTCCTCAAATCAACGCCGTGATTCCCGAACTTCCGAAAACGCCCGCCGCAAAAAACGACGAGGAAATTTTCAAAGTTCCCGTCGAAGGGACGGCGGCGGAATTGGCGGAATACGTCTCCAAACTTGTCGCCTATCGTCCGCAAGGAATCAATTCGCAAGAAGCGTTTGTCGAGTTTCGCGGCAAATTTTCCGCCGCGCTCAAAACCGCCGTTGACGCTCTTCTCAAAAAAACGGATGCAACCGACGAACAAAAAGAAGAAGCGAGAGAATGGAAACTTCGCGCGATTATCATGGGAACCATTGCCGACGATGCGGATAAAGCGTTGACCGAAATCGAAGCGTATCGCAAGGAACTTGCCGCAGAAAAACAAGACTTTCAATATGCCGTTCAAAACGCGATTTTTCAAATTAAGTTGAGTCGAAACGTCAAAACGGCGATAGAAAGCGGCGGTTCGCAAGCGGACGGATTCAAAAAAACGCTTGCTGAAGCCAAAGCGTTTTTGGAAAAAGAAAAATTCGTACCGCAATATGTGATGATTGCGATGTTTTTGATTGACATTGCGGAACGTGTTGATGAAGGCGGAAAAGACGGTTTGCAACTTCTTGCAATCAGGGAATTGAAACCGTTTTTGGAAAAATCGGATTCGCCGGAAGCGGAAGAAGCGTTGACGAGTCTTGAAGGACGTTTTCGGTTTGCGAAACTGTCCGGTTCAGAAATCGAATTGGAATGCGTATTGCTCGACGGCAAAAAGCTGAATATCAAAGATTTACGCGGCAAAGTTGTCTTGATCGACTTTTGGGCGACATGGTGCGGTCCGTGTTTGGCAAGCGTTCCGGTATTGACGAAACTTTACGAACAATATCACGATAGGGGATTGGAGATTATCGCGTACAGCGTTGATGAAGATATTAACGCATTAAAATCGTTTGAGGAAAAATCGCCGCATCCGTGGAATGTTGCGTCGGTTGCGCTTTCGACCAAACAAAAATTGACCGATTATGCAACTTATTACGGCGTGACGGGAATTCCGACGTTTGTGCTTGTCGGAAAAGACGGCAAAGTTTTGAGCGCCATTGTTGGCGACGTCAACGCCGTTGCCGCAAAACTCGGTGAAATTTTTCCGGGAGAAGAGAAAAAGTAATTCGGCGGCGGACGCCGACAAACAACCGGCGCGTTTCAAAATCCGCCGGTTGAAGAACTAAAAAACTCGCTGATTAACGTTGCTAATGGATAACATGGCGACCCTTTTTTTTGCGCGGATTTTTTCGCGGGAATTGGGAAAAATAAATTTTTAACAGAGGATTGATAAACAAGGAGAATATTTACATGTTTCAAAAATGCCAAATGATCCATTGGAAAACGTTATCAGTGAATAACAAAAATGCAGATCAACCGGTCCTATCCGGCTGAAATATTACCGAAAGTTTTTTCACTTGTTTACGTTTCGCGTTCTGATTCATTCCCAAAACAGCCGGAAATCATGTAAAATGGCGTCCCAAAGCGTAAGCCAAGCGCTGACGTTTCGGTCTGCCAATAAAGGAAGTTAAAGAATAAAAGTTAAAAGTTTCGCAAGCGGAATTTGTAGCTCTGGGATTGAAACAATCCTTTGCCCAACTTTTAGTTTTTCACTTTATTCCCGTTCCGATTGTTTGTTCTTGGACAATTGAGGCGCCAAACGTTTCGAGATATTGTATCCGTTCTCGATGTTTTTGATTTTTTTGCGGCAAAAAATTCTCGCAATAGCGGTATTTTCGTCGCGCGAACAGAGACCAAAAAATAAATCAATGGACTGGAAAGCCAACCCATTGATTTATCACTTGAAGTATAAGTTTTTTACAACATTAGTTATTACATGCTGGTTCGCATGCCGCAACCGGAGCTTCACAAGGCGTTGTGCAAGCTGGTTTGCAAAAGGTAATCTTCGGCAAACAAAGTTTGGGCAATTTAATTTCCGGCAATTTGATATTTGCCAAACGGTGACGCAATTTTGCAAACGGACGGCAAGTCGGAGCGCAACTGGTATCACAAGCGGGTTCGCAAGCTGGCGCGACAGGTTCGCAAGCGGGAGCCGGAGCTTCGCACGGCGTTACAGGTTCTTCGCAACCGCTGTAAGCGGGTTTACATGCGTTGAAATGTGTTTTGAGGGACACGAGACGTGCGCGGAATTTGCTGCGTAATTCAGCAAACGGGCGGCAAGTCGGAGCGCAACCAGTATCACAAGCGGGCTCGCAAGCTGGCGCGACAGGTTCGCAAGCGGCGGCTGGTTCACAGGCAGTCGGCGCACAAGGCGAACAGGGGTTAGCTACCAAACCAATGCGCTGGAAAAGACCGGCATTGGCAACAGATGTTGAAACCGCGAGAACGATGGTCGCAGCCAACACAGAAAAAATACGACGCTTCATCAGTGAATCTCCTTTTGTTAGATTCTGGGTTATTTGGGTTAGTTTTTAGGCGAAACTGCCAATCTTACATTTCACGGTATCGTTATCGACGCCGTTATTTGCATATTTTAACAACATGTTGCAAATTATCTTTTTTTACGATTTTGCCTGTCTTTTTATCCGTTTTTACGGAAATTGACGAATATGCTGAAAAAACCTCGTTGAATGTATCTTCCTGATTGATAAAAATGACTCATATCTCAATACACGATAAGATTATAACTTACAAAAGTCGCAAAGTCTATTTTTATCTCTCACTTTTTCAAAACTTCCTATAATATCTTTATAACATGGCAAATTACCACGTCAAGTACCACCAGAAATTCTTCTTTAGTGAGATAATTTTTCTCATCTTACATAAACTTCTCAAATATTTCAAGGGTTCTCATCTTTATTTTTTAAAAAATCTTGATATTTTTTTCAAAACCCTGAAACTTTGCAATTATTACAGTTTTGGTAGATTTAAAAATTCAGTAATATCAGACAATATAAGCAAAGTAGGAAGTTTTGCAATAAAGAATATTCAGATAAATTGAATGATAACGCCAACATTTTCAATGGAATAGAGAGACGATGTATGCGCAGGTCAAGATCGAATGCTTTCCGCATGTACTATGAAAAAGGGGTGTGGTTGTTTTTTTGATTGGCATCGATAGAATGTTCACAGAAATAATTTGAATCAGATCGCAAGTTTTTTGATCCCATGCTTCCTACCTCACCCGGTTCGCCGGTTGGAAGTCATGATAAAACTCTATGAAAACATTGCGTCTCCCGAAAGGGAGCGTTATGTCATAGAGCTTGCGGGTTTCGGAGTATGCGCTTTATTGCGCTTACTTTGTCGTTTGTTACTACACGGCTAGTGTCTTGTAATATTTAGAAATTGGGGTGTTCTGAATTTGCGAAATCTGGTATGTTGATCGTTTCAACACACGGAGGTTTCGCGATGAAAAAAATTTATATTGTTCGATTGAGCGACGAAGAGCGGGAAACGTGCCTTGCCGTCGTCAAAAAATTGAAGGGAACGTCCACGAAGGTCCGGCGAGCCAACATTTTGCTCAAAGCCGACGCCGATGGGGCGAATTGGAAAGACCAACAAATCGCCGACGCGTTTTTTTGTACGAGACAATGCGTCGAGAACCTGAGGAAACGGCTCGTGACCGAAGGTTTTGACGTCGCCCTGCACGGCAAGAAACGTCAAACGGCGCCTCGTCAAAAAACATTGACCGGCGAACAGGAAGCCCAAGTGATTGCATTGCGTTTGTCCGATCCGCCGAAAGACCGCAACGGTTGGACCTTGCGATTGTTCCGGCGATCAGCCACACGACGATTCAGACGACACTAAAAAAAACAAAATAACGGGACGAAAAATCCAATACTGGGTCATTCCTCCGAAATCGAACGGAGAATTCGTTGCGGGAATGGAATCGGCGCTGGAAACATACGGTCTTCCGCATGATCCGAACATCCCCGTGATCACGATGGACGAACAACCGGTGCAACTTTTCCGGGAAACGAGAGAACCGATTCCCGCAACGAGAAATCATGCCCGGCGGGTGGATTACGAGTAGGAACGGGCGGGAGTTGCGAACATTTTCATGTTCTCCGATCCGCTCGACTGTTGGCGACGAGCGGCCGTTCGGGAGAAAAAGACCAAGATCGACTGGGCCTTGGAGGTGAGGATTTTATTGGAAGAGGACTACCCCGACGTCGAAAAGGTACGGTTAGTCTGTGATAACTTGAACACCCACTCACTCGGAGCGTTTTATGAGACGTTCGCACCGAGTC
>JAISZO010000346.1 GCA_031269105.1 Planctomycetaceae bacterium
AGAGCAAGCATAAGATTTATTCGTTGTATGATTTGGACGTTTGTTGCATCAGCGAAGGGGAATGCGATCGGCAGTGCGTTTGGGTTCAACATGAGAAAGTTATTAAATTTGCTGAAGGAGCGAGGGTTTTCCCGCGCGCTTTATTTTTACAAGGAGTTATTTGAAAGGATTGGCGGACGACTCGCGTACTTTTGTCGATTGATCGCCGCTTTTCATCAACTCGCCGCCCTCGTTACCGCCTTGCCAAACATCCCGATCGCCAAAAAAAATCGTAAAATAAACAAGGTCTTTTTTTCAGGGGCGACTATTTATACTAAAGCTACTTTAAATTTCGGCTTTTGGAAGTGGAAAAATGCCATAAATTATGGGGAAAACAAAAAATGGAAACCGATTTTTAAGGTAACAACGGTATAACACGGTATCTATTTTGGCGTTTACAAACAAATATGTCAATAGGAAACAAAAAACGACGATTCTTTTCAGAACCGTCGTTTCCTCCGCCCACTCGCCAATAACAATCGCTTACTTTTTCACTTCAAATTCCGCGTCAATGGCGTCGTCGTCGCCGGATTTTTCGGCTTCCGAAGAAGACGCTCCGCCGGTTGCGGCGTCGGCTCCGGCGGTTCCTTGCTGTTGAGTCGCTTCGTACATCGCTTTGCTCATAGCATGAGACGCTTGTTCCAATTCTTCCGTTGCCGCTTTGATTTGATCGACATTATCGGTTGCAATCGCGTCGCGCGTCTTTTTGATTGCCGCGTTGATCGCGTCTTTATCCGTATCGCGTAATTTCGCGTCGTGTTCTTTAAGAAGTTTTTCAAGTTCAAAGCACATCGACTCGCCGCGATTTTTCATTTCGACCAATTCGCGCCGCTTTTTATCTTCGTCGGCGTGAGCTTCCGCGTCGCGTTTCATTTTTTCAATTTCCGCCTCGCTCAAACCGGACGATTGTTCAATCCGCACTTTCTGTTCTTTTTGGGTGCCGAGGTCTTTTGCCGCGACGTTCAAAATTCCGTTTGCGTCCAAATCAAACGTCACTTCGATTTGCGGAATCCCTCGCGGCGCGGGCGGAATTCCTTCCAAATTGAATTGTCCAAGCAATCGATTATGCGCGGCGATTTCGCGTTCGCCCTGATATACTTTGATTGTTACGGCGTTTTGGTTGTCGTCGGCGGTGCTGAATACTTGTTTCTTTTCCACCGGAATCGTTGTGTTTCGTTCCACAAGTTTCGTCATAATTCCGCCGAGCGTTTCAATACCGAGCGACAAGGGCGTTACGTCGAGCAACAACACGTCGCGGACTTCGCCGGAAAGCACGCCGCCTTGAATCGCCGCACCGACCGCCACCACTTCGTCGGGATTCACGCCCTTGTGCGGCTCTTTGCCGAAAATCGTTTTCACGAGTTCCTGCACTTTCGGAATCCGCGTTGAACCGCCGACCAACACGACTTCGTCAATTTGCGACGGCGAAAGTTTCGCGTCTTGCAACGCTTTTATCACCGGTCCCCGGCAGCGTTCAATCAAATGATCGGTCAATTGCTCGAATTTCGCGCGGGTTAATTTTACTTGCAAATGTTTTGGACCAGTTTGATCGGCGGTAATGAACGGCAGATTAATGTCTGTCGATTGCGCGGAACTGAGTTCGCGTTTCGCTTTCTCGCACGCTTCCTGCAACCGCTGCAACGCCATCACGTCTTTACGAAGATCAATTCCTTGTTGCGACTTAAAATCATCCGCCACGTAATTGATTAAGACTTCGTCGAAATCGTCGCCGCCAAGATGCGTATCGCCGTTTGTGCTGATAACGCGGAACACGCCGTCGGCAACTTCGAGACACGACACGTCAAACGTTCCGCCGCCGAGATCGAACACGACAATTTTTTCATTCGCGTTTTTGTCGAGTCCATACGCTAACGACGCGGCGGTCGGCTCGTTGATAATTCGCGCCACTTCCAGACCGGCAATTTGTCCGGCGTCTTTCGTCGCCTGACGTTGCGCATCGTTAAAATAAGCGGGAACCGTAATGACCGCTTTCGTTACTTTGTGTCCGAGATACGCTTCCGCCGACTCTTTAAGTTTACGGAGCGTCAACGCCGAAATTTCCGGCGGAGTCATTTTTTTTCCGTCCACTTCGACTTTAACATATTCATCCGCCGCGCCGATTATTTTGTACGGCGCCATTTTTTCTTCCGACGAAACTTCGTTATGCCGACGTCCCATGAAACGTTTGATCGAACTAATTGTTCGAACAGGGTTTGTAACGGCTTGACGGCGCGCCGGTTCGCCAACCAACGTTTCGCCGCCGTCAATAAACGCGACAACGCTCGGAGTCAATCGGTTTCCTTCGGCGTTAGGAATGACTTTCGCGTCTTTTCCTTCCATCACCGACACGACCGAGTTAGTTGTTCCGAGATCGATTCCAATAATTTTTTCCCCTTGCGCCATAGTTTTCTTCCTTCTTTTTAATAATATTTCTATTTTATTTGCCAATTTATTCTTACGTTTCCGCGAAGAATACTTTTGTCTTTTTCTCGCCGAAAATCAGTTTTAGCAAAACTTATGCCAATAAAAAAGACGGCGTTTTTTATTCCCCAAAAGCAATTGCTAAACAATTATAAATCAAGATGTTACAAATTTTCTTCGCGAGAAAAATTTTCCTCGTTTTGATTATCTCTTGGGGCGAGAAAATGGGAAAGCTGTCATTTTGGCATATTGAGAGAAAAGTCCTAATGAATCTCAATAACTCATTTTTTTCTTTTTCATAGATAAGAAACATTGTTTTGTTTCGGTTGTAAATTTTTAATCACGGCGCTTGGATTCTTTGCGCGTGTTATCAATCATTTTTCCGACAAGCTCTCCGCCGTGAGACGCGATAATAGAAACATCGGCGAGTTGACCAATTTGAGCGGCGGCGTGCGAAGATTCGGTTTGCAAAGAGACCCGCATATAACGCCCGCAAGTTCCCGCCAACGTTTCCATCGAAGAATCGAAACCGAAATCGGAAACGTTTTGTCCTGCAATCGGCAAGAATACGTTTGTATTATTTGTCGGCTGCGGTTTTTGCGGCGAGTTTTTTTTAAGCGTCGTTTCCCAAAGAATCTGCGACGTTTGCCCGACTAACGATTTTGCAAAGTCGGCGCGAAGTCTTTGGGCAAGTTGAATCAAATGCGACGCGCGGCGTTCTTTTTCCGGTTCGGGAATCTGATCGGGAAATGTCGCGGCTTCGACGCCTTCGCGCGGACTAAACGGGAACACATGCACTTTGGAAAAACCAATTCGTTCCGCAAGTTCGCACGTTTCCAAAAACTCGCGTTCCGTTTCGCCGGGAAAACCGACAATCGCATCGGTCGTCAAAGCGGCGCGATCGATCTTTTCCTGAATTTGACGACATCGTTCTTCAAACGGCTGACTCAACCAACGCCGCCGCATTTTTCGCAAAACCGTATCAGAACCGCTTTGCATAGAAAGATGCAAATGCGGACAAAATTTTTGCGGAAACGCTTGCATCAATTCGATCAATTCGTCGGAAACTTCCGCCGCTTCCATGCTTGACGCCCGCACGCGAAACGTATTTGCCGCGTCGAGATTCAAAATTTGCTCAATCAATTGCGAGAGACGAATATTTCCGGCGGCAAGATTTTTTTGTTCCGTTTGCGATTGCGGATCGCGTTCAAAATCTAATCCGTAATGCCCAAGATGAATACCGGTCAAGACGATTTCGCGGTATCCGGCGTCAAGTAATCGGCGGATTTCGTTGAGAATTTCCGGCGCGGAACGGCTCGACAAATACGGACGCACTTTGGGAATAATACAATACGAACATCCGACGCGGCAACCGTCTTGCACTTTGACAAACGCGCGGCGGCGTCCGTCAAACGATGAAATTCCATCCGGCAAATCGACGACTCCGCGGCGTTGCAGAAACTGATTCAGCGCCCGCTTATCAGTAATGATTTCGCCGACTTGCGGCATTTTGCGAATTTCGTCGGCGGCGTGCGCCGCGTAACAACCGGCAACGACAATTTCCGCGTTGGGATTGAGTTTTGCAAGTTGACGGATTAGCTTACGGCTTTTCCGGTCGCTTTCGGCGGTCACGGTGCAAGTGTTGATGATAACCAAGTCGGCGGTTTCGTGAGGAGCGGCGTTTGCGTAACCAATCCGACGCAACGCTTCCCGCAGATATTCCGTTTCGTACCGATTCACCTTACAACCTAATGTTACAGTTCGCAACCGCATTGTTTTTTCGAGAAAATGTTCAAAAATTCTTCCGCCGCAAATAAGCTAAAAGCGAGGTTCCAGGTTCCAGTATGTATTCAACACTGGAATCTGAAACCTGTCGCCTTTTTTTAGTTGATCAACTCTTTGATTTCCTCGCTCCACGGACCGTTTTGGATTCGCGGGTTCACCCACGCGGCTTGCATCAACAGATATTTCCCCTCGCATTC
>JAISZO010000415.1 GCA_031269105.1 Planctomycetaceae bacterium
AACGACGACAAGAAGAATGGTAATCAACCGGAAACGTTCGACCTGCTTGGTTTCACGCATTATTGGGGTAAAACCCTTAAAGGAGGCTGGGCGGTACAACGTAAAACAATGAAAGCACGTCTTGCAAGAGCCGTCAAAAGCGTTGACGAATGGCGTCGTGAGAATCTTCACAAAGCAGTGAAAATTCAATGGAGGAAATTATGTGAAAAAGTCAGAGGACACTATGTCTATTACGGGATAACAGGAACCGGACGCTCTGTGCAGTTGTTTCTACATCAAGTAAGACGTAGTTGGCAACGCCGGCTTAATCGTCGTAATCGCGTGAGAAGTATGCCTTGGGATTTATTCCGACGACTTATCAAGCGATACCTCTACCTCCCCCAAGAATTGTTCATAGCATTTTCCGCAAGGGAAAAGCAAAACAATAATCTCGTAGAACAAAGTTTTGAGGAACCGTATGCGGTAATGTCCGCAAGCACGGGGCTGTGGGAAGCGTGGGAGATTAATCTCTCATGCCGACCCGGTAAGATCGTCATTTAAAGCGCTTATGTTTTATTCGTTTCAATTTTCTGCAAACGATTTCCAGCGCGGATTGAGTACAAACGTTTGAATGCAATTATGAGACCTGTTTGTACGATTCAATGAAATCGTCAAACCAACGCGATTGTCTCGCCGGAACTAATCCGACGTCTGCTCTCTTTTCTTCTTTTGAATCGCGCGGCACGCTTCGGTTGCGAGTCGGTCGCAATGTTCATTTTCGGGATGTCCGGCGTGACCGCGAACATGCGTAAAATATACCTCGTGCCGTGAAACCAGCAAATCAAGTTCCTGCCAAAGTTTGACGTTTTTCACGTCTTCCCATTTTCCTTTTTCTCGCCGTCGCCAACCGTTCGCTTTCCAACTTTTCATCCATGTCGAAAGTCCGTTCAAAACATACGCGCTGTCGCTGACAATCTCCACGGCGGTTGGACGTTTTAGCGCTCGCAATCCGACAATTACCGCCGTCAATTCCATTCGATTGTTCGTCGTATCGGCTTCGCCGCCGTTGCAGATAAGCTCTTTGCCGCTTCGCAAATGCCGTAAAATAAACGCCCAACCGCCAGGACCAGGATTCCCGCTGCACGCTCCGTCCGTAAAAAGAATTACGTCCGGCGTAAAATCTTTTGTCTCTTTTGACATACTATTTTTTATGCTTTCATCAAAACGGTAAACGATTTTTTATGGACGCCGTCGGCGTTTCGTATTGGTTTTCCGCAAGAAAAACAGGACGAACCAACGCCGGTATTCGCCTACGTAAAAAAGAGTTTTGAGACGTTATCATTTAAAACGGAAACCGCTCGTCAAGCGGCGAATCAGACAGTTCTTTCAAAAACGACGCGATTCGTTCTACGATAACGGCAAGGACTTTTTCCCCTTTTTCGGCGGTTGCTTTGTGCGGATAACCTGCGCCGGTGTTAGTTGTGAGAAGACGCCATTCGCGGGTTACGCTTACCCAACCGCGATTGATCGCTTCAAACCGCGTCGGCTGTTTGCGTCCGTCGTCGGCAAGAAGTTTTCCGTCGGCGTCCCGCGCGACGAGTTCGGGGAACAACGCCAACGCAATCGACGTTTCCATTTCGCCGGCGTGATCGTCCGGCTCTTCAAAAATTTCTTGATAAACGTCGTTGAAAATTTTGAACCAATCGCAGAGAAACAGTTTCGCAGAAGATTTTCCGTACATTTCGCGGAGATACCCTTTAAAATCGTTGCCGCCGTGACTGTTGAGTAAAACGATTTTTCGGATTCCCTGATATGCCAACGATTCCGTCAAGTCGGCGATAAGACGGTACATCGTGGACGGATTGACGTTCATCGAAAACGGAAACCCGCGTTGATTTGTTTCCGTACCGTAAGGAATCGCCGGAAGCAACGCCGCTTTTGCCCCGCGATTCCACGCCGTTTCGCAAATGCGTTCGCCGATTCCAATACCGAGAAGCGTGTCGGTCGAATAAGGAAGATGCAAATTATGCGGTTCGGTCGCGCCAATCGGCAACACGGCGACTTCAAATTTTTGCGATTTCACCGCCGCGTAATTGGTTTTGGCTAAATTCCAGATTTGGTTTTGCGACATATTATTTCTATTGTTAGTATATTTTGTATGATTGTTAAAAACAACATCGTTTCAATTCTGATGTTGCGTTGTGTTGCGCAGGAAACGGGAACAAATAAAGAAAAGATAAAAACGAAAAACGCAATCTATTGTATTTCAATGAGTTGCGTCATTTTTTTGTAGTATCTTTATTTTTGGCGCATAAAATGCTACGTTACGGAAACAATCCTTCTCCTTTTGTTGATATGCGAGTCAGGCAAGAACGGTTTTTGGGGTCTTTTCGTTTTCCCTTCCGTTTTGCCCCGTTCGGTCATTTTCCTTCCGCCGAATCCGCTTCTTCCTGACGAGCATATTTTAACATCTTTCGATTTCTGCGTCACCCTGCGAATTGAGAAAAAAGTTGAAATTCCATTTGCGAAATTTTTAACTTTTCATTTTTAGCTTTTCGCCTCTCTGTTTTTTCTTATCATTGACAATCGTTTGCGGCGGTGTATCATAGAGTCTTTCTGAGTTTTCTTTTGACTTCTGTAAGGCAAAAATAATGATTACCAAAATCACGGGAACTTTAAAGGCGCTTTCGATGGAACATGCGATTCTTGAAATTGGAGCGTTTGAGTATGAAGTCTTGATTCCAGAATTTACGCGACTTCATTTGCAGCCGGAGACGAGAAAAACGGTTTCGCTTCATACGATTGAATACATTGAAGGCGGTCAGATGCAAAGCCGGATGACGCCGCGATTGATTGGTTTTCTCACGGAAGCGGAACGGGAATTTTTTGAACTCTTTTGTTCGGTGGACGGCGTTGGCGTCAAAAAAGCGTTGCGTGCGATGATTCGTCCGGTGCGGGAAGTTGCCGCCGCGATTGAGGAAAAAGATGAAAAATGGCTTTCGAGCTTACCGGGGATCGGCGCGGCGACCGCCGAGCGTATTGTCGCCAAATTACGGCGAAAAGTTCCGAAATTTACGTTGATGGTTGATCGCAATATTCCCAGCGCCGCGGCGGACACGCAACGGGACGTTGTTTCGGAAGCGTACGAGGCGCTTCTTGCGCTTGGTCATAACGAGTCGGAAGCGCGCAAGTTAATTGACGCGGCGCACGCCGACAAGAAAAAGTATAAAGACGCAACGGAACTTCTTTACGCGGTTTATCAGCAAGTCGGAAGGAAATAGAAATTGACTTGCGGAAAACGCTTAACTGACGGCGTTTCGTAAAACGTAAAACCGCGACAAACAAACGCCGGTCTCTGAAACTTCCTTTGTGATCTATGTAACCGTTCACGCGGCTTGATCGCAGACGTCGTGAAAAGTTGAGAATTGAAGTTCAGTTGAGAATCAATTGTGGTGGAGTACGACCATGCAACAGTGCATCGACGCAATTTTTCAG
>JAISZO010000434.1 GCA_031269105.1 Planctomycetaceae bacterium
ACCGCATTCATTCCGGTTTTCCGAACAAAGTGACCGTAGAATGTGTCGGGATCAACGAAAAATGGGAAATCGCGGCAATAGCGGATTTTCAGGTCAAAGAGAATGAAATGCACCTTGCCGTTCCGCGCCGATTACTGGAAGTACAAAAACAACCGCTTCGATTGCAATTCAAATGGGCGGACAACACACTGTCCGACGAAAAAATTGAATCGTTTTATATTGACGGCGATGTTGCTCCTATCGGACGGCTCAATTATGTTTTTACGGAATGATTGAGATGAGAGGATTTCTAAAAATTCTTTTTGTCCATGAAGGGACACGAATTATCACTATTCAGTTCCGTTGAATGTCAATCGGCTTGAAATGTTACAGGAAGTTTATTTTTCAAGCGTTTTTCGTAAAACCGGTTCGAGAATATCCGCCATACGAATCATGCCAAGATCAGTGGGATGCGACGAATCAACGGTTCCTTCGTCATCATCGCCCAACAAATGTTGACCTTCCACATAAATCAAATTTTTCATTCCTTCCGCTGTCAGTTTTTCATAAGTTTGACGGAAAAATAGCCGTCTTTCGAGATGTGTTTTCTGTACATTTGGTTTTAACCAGGCGTTAGTGAAGGTGCGGTCTTCGACCAGAATAATCGGCGTGTCGGGATGGGTTTTACAAATTTCACGAATAAACGTTTCCGCACGCTCTTTAACTTCTTGCGGCGACATGTTCGGCAAACTGTCGAAAATAAACGCCGACGCATCAACTTCACGGATTATTTTTGCCAGATTGTGTTCCATTTTTGCGCTTCCCGAAAATCCGAAGTTAATGACCGGTTTATCCAATCGCCGTCCGAGAATTGCCGGAACCGTCATGCCCGGACGCGACGCGGAACAACCATGCGCGATTGACGTACCGTAATAAAATATTGGTTTGTTCGCGGACGGCGCAACCGCTTCGAAAACGCTCCCTTCGGGAACGCCAACAGACAATGCTGTCGTGGTGTTATAAAGCGGTTGATAGAGAGCATATTCCCGCATTTCCTGCGAAACGCCTTGCAAAATGGTATCTTCATATTTTTGTGCGGTTGGTTTGGAAATCCCCGCCCAACGCCAACGTCCGTTTTTATCTTTGGCGTACAAATCAAGACCGCTGGAACCGACTGTTGTCATGTGCGGCATGGCGAGATTTCCGGCAACCTGATGTCGCACTTGAATTTTGGACGCATTCGTTTTGAAACGCACAATCAAACCGGCGGAATGTTGAGACAAATTCCAGACGGCAGTGGTAACCTGTTCTTTTGCTCGTTCCGGTAATCGGGTGAATGGAGTGGACGTGTCATTCCAACCGCGTCCTTCGCAATTCCATGTTGCCGCATCGTACCATACAACACCGTTTTCCGGCGTCGGGGAAGGCGTTGTTGGGATGCCTTCCGAAAACGCAACGGCTGAAAATGCCGTAAAAATCAGGAAAAGAAACGCGTTTCGAACATTTTGTTTTTTGGACATAATCTCTCTCCAAATATCGGGTACAGTTGTAACAGTTAGGTCATTGGCAATTTCTAAAAACCTAATTCTCCTAATTCTATTTGAAAAAAATTGTTTGTCAATTTTGTCCAAAAAATAGTTTTTTAGAAGTTCCCATAAAGGTTATTTGTTGTTTTGTTTGGAAAATCTGGTAAAAATGAGCTGTTGATTGGATTAAAGTTGTCGGCAGCGGATCTGCCCGTCATCTTGATGCGAAGAGTTGGGGTACGCGAGTCGTATTTATCCGTTTATCACAACCAATCACGAAGGAATTAATTTGAAAGAAAAAGACGCGGACGCTTTCCGTAAAGTTCTCGAATGGAAATATTAATAAAGGGCGCTTTGTGATTAAACGCAGTTCTTTGCGATTTGACTTTTCGCAAACGTTGTTCGGCAACGTGGTTTTACAGCTTTGTATGTGGGGAATTATTAGTTCCTACAACAAACTCGGATCAAGCGAGTCCGCCGGGTTATACGCCGCCGGACTGCTGATCACGCAACCGATGTTCCAACTCGCCGACTTCAATTTGCGTCAAATTTTTGTCACCGACATTGAAAATCGCTGGGAATTTCGGGATTATTTCGCGCATCGGATTCTCTGCTCGATTATCGCTCTTGTTGTCAGCGTATTTCTTGCCGCGTTTGTCTTTCGTCAAAACGGACTTCTCGTCAAGCTCGCGTTGGTCATGGGATTTGCGATTACGGGACAATCGTTGAGCGATTTGTTTCACGCTTTATTTCAAAAGCGGGAACGTTTCGATCTTATCGCCAAATCGTTAATCATTCGCGGCTTGCTCTCGTTTACCGGAACGGTCGCCGCGTTTTACGCGACGCAAAGCGTTCTCTTTTCGCTTGTTGTTCTTGCGGCGCTGCGATTTCTGACGGCGGCGGTTTATGATTTTCCGACGGCGTGTCTGTTGTTTTCGCGGAATCCGACGTTTTCAAAACATTCCGCCGCAAATTTCCGCGTGATTCCGCAGGAAATCGCGCCGCGATTTTCTTGTTCCGCGATTTTGGCGATGACGCGGTTAGGAGCGCCGCTTGCGATCAATATGGGTTTGCTTTCGCTTGCGCCGCAAATTCCGCGATTTTGGCTGGAACGTCAAGGAAATGCCGACGGAAATTTGACGGCGTTAGGACAATTCGCGTCGATTGCGATGTTGACGTCGGTTGGATTGATGATTATCAATTCGCTTGGCGTAGCGACGTCGCAACGTTTTGCGAAAAGCTACGCCGCCGACCGCCGCGAATTTTTACGGCTGACGATCGTTTTGATTGGCTTGTCTTTCGGTATGGGATGTCTTGCTCTGCTTGCGATTCCGTTTGTCGGCTCGTTCTTTCTGACGTTGGTCTATAACGAAGAATACGCTTCGCTTTCGCCGCTTTTGTGGTTGATTACATTTGGCGCAACATTTGGCTTTGTCGGCGGCGCGCTGGGGTATCCGGTAACGGCGGCGCGAGTTTTTCGCATTCAACCGTTCATTTGTTTCGTGCAAGTTTTATTAACGACGCTTGGCTGCGCGATTCTTGTTCCGCGATTCGGCGTGTTTGGCGCAGCTTGGGCGGTTGCCATTGCGAATATCGTTCATGCCGCCTTGTTTGCCGGCGCGTGGTATTTTGTTTGGCGGTTAAAAGCGAAAAGTTGAAAGTGAAGAACGATTTCGCCCGAAAAATCCAATGAGTTTTAAAAGTTATTTTAGAAAATTCCGATGTCCAACTTTCATTCTTCTCTTCCATTTGAAAAAAAAACGCGCGGACAACATTGTCGCGTGCATATTATTTGCGAGGGACAAACCGAAGAGATGTTTGTCAATTTGATTTTACAACCGCATTTTGATAAAATTCAAATTCAATTGTTTCCCAAATTGATTGGTTTTCTCGGACGTCAAGGCGGAAGCGTCGGTTATCGCCGCGTCATGGCGGACGTCCGATATATTTTGGCGAACGATCCCAACTCCTACGTAACGACATTGATTGATTTTTACGGAATTTATAGTAATTTTCCCGGAGTCTCGGAGGCGAAAAAATTGCGGTCGGCACGGGAACGACAACAATTGGTGGTTCGCGCGTTGTCTAAAAAATTGCTTGACGATTGCGGGAAAAAAATCGCAGCGCGGGTTGTGCCATACGTTCAAATGCACGAATTTGAAGGTTTATTGTTTAGTAGTCCCAAAGATATGGCTTCGGGAATTTTGCATCCGAATCTTTGGAAAAAGTTCGCGAAGATTTCGTTTCATTTCGATACGCCGGAAGACATTAACGACAGTATTATCACAGCGCCGAGCAAACGGATTCAACAAATTTTCGGCGGTTATCAAAAGGTCTTGCACGGTTCGATTATTGCGAAGCGAATCGGACTGGAAACGATCCGTCAAATGTGTCCTTTGTTCGACGAATGGTTGACGCAGCTAGAGAATTTGAATGAAGCGACCGTACCATAAGATTATTGACGCGATTGCCGCGTGCCGTTCGCCCAACTTTTCACTTTTAGTTTTTCATTTTTAGATTTTTATGTTTTCTTACATCACGAAAGAAACTGTTCCGCGATTTCCGACGCGAAAATGGGATTCGCACAAAGGAGATTTCGGGCGAGTTCTTCTTGTCGGCGGTTCTGTCGGCATGAGCGGAGCGATTGCGGCGTCCGGTCGCGCGGCGATTCTCACCGGTTCGGGATTGGTCAAAATTGCGGTTCCGACAAGTATTTTGCCGATTGTTGCAAGTTTTGCGCTGGAAATTATGACGTCTCCACTGCCGGAAAATCGTTCCGGTAAAATTGCCGCGACCGCGTATGAAAAAATTCTGTCGCTTTCCGAGCAAGCGGACGTCGTCGTTCTTGGTCCCGGTTTAGGACGCTCGGCAGGATTGGACGCTTTAGTCTTTCGGCTTAACCGCGAAATCCGCAAGCCGATGTTATTGGACGCCGACGCTCTCAACGCGATTGCGTCGCATGGCTTGGAACGCGCGACGGACGCATTTGCCGCAATCCTTTCGTCCGGTATTTCGCGGATACTCACGCCGCATCCCGGAGAATTTTCACGATTAAATCAAAATAACTTTGCGCCGCGGGAAACGCGCCAACGAGTCGAAGCGGCGGAAAATTTTCTTCAACGCATTCAAAATTCGGCAAAGAATAGACGACAATTATCGTCGTCGGCAAGCGGCGAATTGACGCTTGTATTGAAAGGCGCGGAAACCGTTGTTACCGACGGACGGCAAACGTTTGTCAACACAAGCGGTAATCCCGGAATGGCAACCGCCGGAAGCGGCGACGTACTTGCCGGAATTATCGCATCGCTGATTGGTCAAAATTTTTCGCTTATCGACGCCGCAAAACTTGGCGCGTTTCTTCACGGACGCACGGCGGATATTGCGTACCGTCAATCGCAAATTCCTTACGAGTCCATTATTGCGTCAACGCTTATCAATCACATCCCCGACGCTATTAACGAGTTGATTCGCGAAAGTGAAAAGTGAAAAACTAAAAGCGAACAATGCCGTTTGCCTAACTTTTCACTGGAATCTGACTTGACCAAACAATTGATGTTTGCGTCCCAATCGAAAAAAAAGCCGCAATCCTTCGTGGTGAGCGTCGGTCATTTTATAAACAACGTTACGGCGGTAATAATCTTCAAGCAATTGCGGTTCTATCGGAAACGCCGGCGGCTGTAACAAAGATTTCTGTTTTTGAATTACATTCGACACGATGAGCGATAAATTTGCAACGCCTTTATCTCTCGCAAGTTCTAACGCCGTAATTTTCCCCTGATCTTCCCATTCCTGCACGGTTTTGCGGTCGGCATTGGTAATCCATGCCGCAAAAACAAACGGAAATCCGGTTTTTTCGAGCCAAAGTTCCCCCAAATCGATCTGAAAACGCCAAACATTTTCTTCCGGTTGATACGTTAACGCACGGTCGCCGATCATCACGCAAGCGTCGGCGCGTTGCGAAATTTCATCCGCAGAATCCGACTTGGAAAACGATACCGTTTTGTAACGGTCATTTTTATAATACTCGCGCAAAATCGCTTGCGCTAAAGCGACGCTGGTTCTGGAATCGGCGTCGAGCGCGAGTCTTTCAATTTTGTCGAGCGGTTTTTTTGAGTAAAGTTTCACGCTTTTGACGCCGCCATGACAACCAATCACGGCGTCGCTCACGAGAACGCAATTTTTTATAAACGCCATCGACACAACCGGCGTCATCGCGATATTCGCTTCGCCCCGCGTCAACAAATTTCCCAAACGAGACGGATAATCGCAGGTCAGCGAAAATTGCGCGAGATATTCTTCCAAAAACCACGTCAACGGAAGAGTATTATAATAAGGAACCGTGCAAATTTTGAGAAACATTGGAAAACGATAAACGATTGAAAAATTTTCTAGATGCGATTTTTCATTATACAGCAATTCCGATATTTGACACGGGGTAACAAAAATACCGTTTTTGACAAAATTCCTTTTCAATTTCTCAAATTAGTAAGAGAGAAAATTTGTAATTTCCGGTTCTTTTTTATTTTTGCAGCCGGAGGTAAGCTATAATGAAAATGAATGAAGAGAATTTTCTGATACGATGAACGCGGTTATCAGAAATCGCCGACAAAAAATGAATAAGGAACAAACAATGCCGCTAACAGACGTCGATTTTATCAATCCGGTGATTTCTTCGCTGGAGGAAACATTTGATACGATGCTCAACTGTAAAATTGCCCGCGTTGGGCTTTCGCTGATGGAAAACAATACCGCTTTGTATCCGGTAAGCGGTATTATCGGTATTAACGGTAAAACGGCGGTTGGAACCGTCGTTTTAACAATGGCGGAAAGCGTCGCGTTGCGAGCCGCGTCCACGCTGTTGATGACAGACATGAGCGATTTGAATGAAGACGTGATGGACGCGGTTGGCGAATTGACAAATATGGTTGCCGGAGCGACCAAAGCGCGTTTGGGACAATACAATCTATCGATGGGACTTCCGAGCGTTTTTTACGGAACGCAATGTCATATCCATTTTCCGGCAAACGCTCATCCGATTGCCATTCCATTTCAATCCAATTGGGGTGCGTTGGCTCTTGAAGTCGGTTTTACGTTTATGAATTAAAGAGATTTATAAAAAACTAACAGCCAAGTCCCACTTGTTGGTGAGACTTGGCTGTTAAAAGTTTCGCAAGCGGAATTTTTAACTTTGTGATTAAAACAATCCATTTCTCAACTTTAAAAAACTTCGCGGCTTTATTCCTGTCGTTTTGATAGATTTTTCTGTCGTTTGGGCAGATTTTCGATTCGTTGGATTGTTTTTCGGCGTCGTTTTGGTAGAATTTCAATCGGTTGGTACGAAAATATTCCTAATTATTTCCGAAGTTATGTTTCCGATTTTGAAGAAAACCGAATTAGTTCCTAACATTTTTGAAATGATTGTTCTTCATCCGCGATTGGCGGAAAAAGCCGAGCCGGGGCATTTTGTGATTGTGATGGTCGGCGAATCGGGCGAGCGGATTCCATTGACGATCGCCGATTTCGACCGCGCCGCCGGAACGATTACGCTGGTGATTATGGCAATCGGCGTTTCGACAAAAAAACTTTGTTCGCTGAACGTCGGCGATTCGTTGTTCGCGTTGATTGGTCCGCTAGGATACGCGAGCGAGATAGAAAATTTCGGAACCGTCGCGATGATTGCGGGCGGCGTCGGAACCGCGCCGATTTTTCCTATCGCCCGAAAATTGCGGGAACACGGCGTCCGCGTCGTTTCGATTCAAGGCGCGCGGAACAAAGATTTACTTTTCTGGACGGACAAACTTGCCGCCGTCAGCGACGAACATATCGTCACGACCGACGATGGTTCCGCCGGTCGAAAAGGCGTCGTTACCGAACCGCTCAAAGAATTGCTCGAAACGCAGCGCGAAACAATCGGCTGCGTTTATACGATTGGTCCCGCGATTATGATGAAATTTTGCGCGGAGACCTGCCGCCCGTACCATGTCCGCACGATTGCGAGTCTCAATTCGGTGATGATTGACGGCACGGGAATGTGCGGCGGCTGTCGCGTTAAAGTCGGCAACGAAACGAAATTTACCTGCGTGGACGGACCGGAATTTGACGCGCTGGCGGTCGATTGGGACGTCGTTCTCGCACGACATAAAATGTATTGCAAAGAAGAAAAATGCGCGATGGAACGAATGGGGAAAATATGAGCGTCCTCCCCAAAACTCTCTTTTATTACAAAGTTTTACATCGTATAAAATTTGAGAAAAACGCTTAAGATTTCTCTTTACAACTATTTTTTACGCTTTGTTTCAAGAATCGCAATGAGAATCAGTATCAAAACGGTTTGTAAAAAAATAATCACGGCGCCAAAAAAAGTCGCGTGATAAAGAAGCAACGCGCCGAGACAACAAATTGCCGTAACAAGATAAACAACGCAAACCGCTTGCGGCTTCGTAAATCCCAGTTCGACAAGACGATGAGAAAAATGAGACTTGTCGCCGACAAACGGACTTCGTTTTTCTTTCAACCGAATCGCGACAACGCTGACAACGTCGTAAATCGGCGCCGCCAAAAGAACCATCGGCACGAAAATTGTTTGACGCGGCGTTTCGTAACCGGCGTAAGTCGCGGAAAGCGTCGAGGTCGCGAGAAGATAACCGATAAAATACGCGCCGGAATCGCCCATGAAAAGTTTTGCGGGCGGAAGGTTATGCCGCAAAAATCCGAGAATCGCTCCCAAAATCAACAACATCAATCCGCCGAGAAAAATTTGCGGCTGATTCGTCGCCGGAAGCGGTTGCGACAACATAATCAACGAGAAAAACGCGGCGCAAATGGAAGCGACTCCCGCCGATAAACCGTCCATGTTGTCGAGCATATTGAACGAATTGATCAAACCGACCACCCAAAAAACGCTCAACCAATAAGTAATAACGGGCGCGTCAATAAAAAGACTCGCCCGCCAGCCAAGCGAGACAATCGCCATCGCCACGCAAAATTGAACGGCAATGCGAAATTTCCAATTCAAACCGCGAAGATCGTCCCACAAACCGAGAAAGACTAATACCGTTCCCAAACCGAGCAACTGCCAGAGTTTTTGGGATTGTTGCAATAAGCCGGAAAGATGAATTTCAATAAATTGCGGAAGGCGAAAAAAGTTTTCGCCGTCGCTTCTCTCCCAAACAAGCGCCCATAAAATCAATTGTCCTACCGCAAGCGGCGCCACGATTGCCAACCAAATTGCCAAGCCGCCGTCGGTCGGCGTTGGTTTTTCGTGAATTTTCCGACGTCCGGGTTTATCCACTAATCCCAACCGTTCCGCAAACCGGCAAATCCATCGGCACAAAAAACTGCTGATGAGAAAACCGACGACAAAAACAAATATCATACATAAAAACATAATTTCCTACTCCTGCCGTAAATTTTATGCGATTTGAGTTCTATTGGGCGAATACGTTCCTACAAAATATTCTCCTTCTTATTTCTTATTTTTGAAAAAAACGTCGTCCCCCAATAGGAAGCAATCAATCAACAATGTTTTATACGTTACTCATTTTTGAAACGACGACGTCAAAAGGTTCGCTCTATCGTCCATTCCGTACCGGTAGGACGGTCTTCAAGCGCGACGCCGATTTCGGCGAGACCATTGCGGATTTTGTCGGCGGCGGAAAAATCTTTCGCTTTTCTTGACGCGGTTCGGAGTTCAATTAAGAGTTCAATAAGTTTATCGACAAGTTCCGTGTTGCCGGACGACGCTTTTTCTTTCGGCGGATTTCGGAACAAACCAAGCGTCAACGCCAATTCCCGCAAAACTGTTGCCGCACGTTTCAACAATTGTACTTTTTCGACGTCCGGTTTACCGGTTTCCAATTTGTTATCGTCCGTAAATTTATTGAGCGTCCGCAACAAATCAAACAAAACGCCGAGAGAACCGCCCGTATTAAAATCATCGTCCATCGCTTCGAGAAAACGGTTTCGCTGTTCCGCGACCGATTGCAAAAATTCGTCATTTTTCGGATCAATGTTTCCTTCTTTACGTTGCGTCGGCGCATCGATTTGATAAAAATTTTCATTAGTAATTCGCTGATAACGTTTGAAAAAACGATAAAACGTATCCAGCGCAGCGCCGATTTCTTTCAACCGTTCAACGCTGTAATCAATCGGACGGCGGTAATGCGTCGAAAGCAAAAAGAACCGGATATTTTCCGCGTCAAATTCCTGAAGCATATCGCGAAACGCACTCGCTCCTTTGGACTTGCTGATTTTTCCTTCTTCCTGCGACTGCAAATCGCCGGTTTTTGCCTCGCGGGTATTGCGTCCGCCGACTTTTCCGACTTCGTGAGACGCTTGCATCAATCCATTGTGCATCCAATACTTCGCCATCGGACAACCGTAACGCGATTCGCTTTGCGCGATTTCATTTTCATGATGCGGAAAAACCAAATCCAATCCGCCGCCGTGAATGTCAAACGTTTCCCCAAGAAGCGAACCGCTCATCACGCTGCATTCGATATGCCAGCCCGGGCGTCCTTTGCCCCAAGGCGAATCCCACGACGGTTCATTCGGTTTTGCCGATTTCCAGAGTGCAAAATCAAACGGCGAATGTTTTTGAGCGGCTGTCGAACCGCCTTCGCCCTGCATTTGTTCGAGGTTACGATGCGATAATTTTCCATAATCGGAAACTTTTGTTACGTCAAAATAGACGTCGCCGTCCGCCGGATAAGCAAAATCTTTATCGATCAACGCTTGCGTAAAATCAATAATTTGCCGCATATATTCGGTGGCTTTCGGAAAATGGTCGATATTATCGCGCACTCCCATTGCGTCGAGATTCCGCATATAATCCGCCGTCATTTCTTCCGCAACTTGCAGTGTTGAAATTCCGCGTGCGTTTGACTCGGCAATCAGTTTGTCGTCCACGTCGGTAACGTTAATGACAAACGTGACGTCGTAACCGTTATAAACGAGATAACGCTTGATTGCGTCGAAAATCACCGGTCCGACCATGTGACCGATGTGACTTGGTTTGTAAACCGTCGGTCCACAAAGATACATTCCCACTTTTCCCGGCTCGACGGTTTGAAATTCTTCCTTGCTCTTGCTCAACGTATTATAAACGCGAATCATAACGCAACCTCTATCGTTTTTGTTGTAAAAATCATTGATAAATAAAATAGATCAACAGTTAATATCTATAATGACGATAGGAATTATAACACATTGCAAAAATAGAAACAAGAGTATTTTTCAATGACATGCGAGGGCAACGAGAAAAAAATAGAAACAACAATTTTGTTAAAAAATGACCGCGTGACAATTTGAAATTTGGGCGTATTCTATTCTGTCATTTTGAGTAGCCGCGCACGCGGCGGAATCATGCGTAACCGGCGGTGCAACCGCCGGAAAGCGCCGCGCGTCGGGAAAATGAGAAACGTTTTGTAATGCTCTTGTCTTGAAAAGAACCCCAAAGCGATAGAATAAAAAAAGAGACTGTCAAAACGGGCAGGACGTCTTCGCCGCTTTGGTTTGACTTCCAAAATGTCACGGAAACTGATAAGAGGCGTCTGAGTGTTACATCTTTTCAAATTTCTCTCTTATGGTATAATAATCGGGTCATTTTGTCGTTTGGAAACGAGCGATTGATCCGGTTGAGATGGAAAAATAACCGGCGTCAAGAGAGAGTATTAAGAATCAAGAACTTTATTGGGGGTGAATTTTGTCGTCAGACGATTTTAATTCTGCGGAAAATAATCAGGAACCGGAAAACAAGTCGCAAAATCAGGAGCAGCAACCGGTTACGCCGGATGGTAAGCCGCTGGGACTTGATGTTCACGCTGGAAGAGTCGAACAATTTTCTATCGAAGATGAATTACGCAGCAGTTATCTGACTTATGCGATGAGCGTTATCGTCAGCCGCGCACTGCCCGATGTGCGGGACGGTCTCAAACCGTCGCAACGGCGTATCCTCGTGGCAATGAACGATTTAAATCTCGGTCCCAATTCCAAACGCATGAAATGCGCCAAAATTTGTGGTAACACAAGCGGCGACTATCATCCGCACGGCGAGGCGATTGTCTATCCGACATTGGTGCGTTTGGCGCAGGAATGGAATATGCGGCACGTTCTTGTTGATAAGCAGGGAAATTTCGGCTCTATCGCGGGACTTCCGGCGGCGGCTATGCGATATACCGAAGCAAGAATGTCTTCGTTTGCGTCGCTGATGTTAGAAGACCTTGAATACGATACCGTTGATTTCATCTCGACTTACGACGAGCGAAACACCGAGCCAACCGTTCTTCCGTCCAAATTTCCCAATGTTTTAATCAACGGCACAAGCGGTATCGCCGTCGGCATGGCGACCAGTATTCCGCCGCACAATCTCGCCGAAGTCTGCGACGCAACCGTCGCCGTAATCGATAATCCCGCGATTTCGCCCGACGCATTGTTGCAAATCTGTCCGGGACCGGATTTTCCGACCGGCGGAATTATCTGCGGACGCGGCGGAATCCGTCGCGGTTATCTTTCAGGACGCGGAAATATTACGCTTCGCGCACGCGCGACAATCGAAGAACATAATAAACGAAACCGCATTATCGTTTCTGAAATTCCGTATCAGCAAACGCGCGACCGCGTGGAAGAAAAAATTGCCGAAATGGTTCACGCCGGAAAAATTGTCGGCATTTCCAATATGCGGAACGAATCCGATCTCAAAGAACCGGTGCGGCTTGTGCTGGAACTCAAACGCGACGCCGACCCAGATATTGTATTAAATCAGTTGTATCAATTTACGTCGTTGCAAGATACGTTTTCTATCAATTTGTTAGCGTTGGTGGACGGCAAACCGCGATTGCTTTCGTTTAAGGAAATGATCGAAGAATTTTTGCGGCATCGCGTAACGGTAATTCGGCGGCGCACGCAATTTTTGCTGGCGCGGGCAAGAAAACGAAAACACACCGTCGAAGGATTGATGATCGCTCACGCCAATATCGACGAAGTGATTCGCGTTATCCGCACGTCCAAAACGCAAGCGGAAGCGAAAGAACGTTTGATGACGATTGAATGTCCGTCGTCGATATTACGCCGCGCGCTTGGCGACGACGGTTTCGCGGCGTTTCAGGAAGAACGCGGCGCATCGGAACATTACTCGCTTTCGCCGGTTCAGGCGGACGCGATTTTGCGAATGACGCTCGGACATTTGGTCAATCTCGAACAGGAAAAACTTGGCGAAGAATTTAACAATTTGCTTGCAAACATTAAAGAATATCTCCGCATTTTGTCCGACGAGAAAAATATCTTACAGATGATTCGGGACGAACTTCTCGAAATGAAACGAAAATACGGCGAAAAGCGATTGACCGAAATTACCGGCGAAGAAGTTGGCGAAGTGGACGTTGAAGACCTTATCACGGAAGAAACGATGGTGGTGTCGATTACGCACGGCGGTTATATAAAGCGAACGCAAGCGGCGCTTTATCGGGCGCAACGCCGCGGCGGTAAAGGTCGCAAAGGCGCGAAAGTCGCGGAGGAAGACCCGATTCAACATCTTTTTGTCGCCACGACGCATAATTATCTTCTCTTTTTCACGACGAAAGGCAAAGTCTATTGGCACAAGGTTTACAATCTGCCGCTTCTTCCGCCGACTTCCAAAGGACGGGCTATCGTCAATATGCTGAATCTTGGCGAAGGCGAGGATATTGCCGATTGCCGCGCGATTAAAGATTTTAACGCGCCGGATCATTATCTTGTGCTTTTCACGAAAAACGGATTGGTCAAAAAGACGAAATTATCGGCGTTTGGTCGTCCGCTCAAAGGCGGTTTGATTGCAATCAAATTGAAAGAAGGCGATGAATTGATTGATACGGCGGTTGTTGGTCCCGGCGATGAAATCATCATTTCGACCGCAAACGGTATGGCGATTCGTTTCCGTCACACCGACGCGCGACCGATGGGACGCACGGCAAGCGGCGTGAAAGGAATTACGTTATCGAAAGACGATCATGTTGTCGCGGCGGTTGTTGCGTCGCCGGACAGAACGCTTTTAACGGCGTGTGCCAACGGTTACGGCAAGCGGACTCCGTTTGGACCGAATGCCGTACCGGAATCGGAAAAAGCGGGCGAAGACGACGAGAATGATGACGCAATTCATAACAGCGATGAAACAGCGATAGACGAACCGATTTCCGAACAAGACGATTTGGACAACGACAATGCGGAAATCAATGACGAAAACGCTGAAGATAACAATGAAAACAACGAAGACGGCGACGACAAAAATTCTTCGAGCCGTTCTTACCGCACGATTCGCCGCGGCGGCAAAGGTTTACGGGACATCAAAGCGACGAAACGAAACGGCAAAGTCATCGGAGCGATTCGCGTTTACGACGACGACGAAATTATGATGATTACGGCGCGTGGTCAAATTCAACGAATCGCCGTGAGCGACGTCCGCATCATGGGACGCAACACGCAAGGCGTCCGCATCATGACGCTTGACGAAGACGACGCGCTCGTCGCCGTCAAACGGATTCCCAAAGACGCAAACGCTTCCGGCGATGAAAATAAATTGTCGGCGCTTGAAGTTGAAGATGAAGACGTTACAGAATCGCCGACATTGGAAAATGAAGAAAAATAAAATTGACAGAAAAACCTTATGGGAATTTCTAAAAACCTTGCGAGACTATTCAGTAGTATCTGTTAAAAGCCAAGTCTCGCCGACAAGCGAGACAGTCTTTGTTTTTGCTCTTGCGAGAAAAAACAAAGACTGTTATTCTAGGGCGTGTTCACACTATGATCTTGTGTGAGGATTGAAAAACAGTTATAATTCTTGGCATGACGGAAATCACTCGAGACCAATACGAAAAAATCAAGGATGTGTTGCCTGTTCAACGCGGCAA
>JAISZO010000147.1 GCA_031269105.1 Planctomycetaceae bacterium
AATCAAGCCCGAATTATTGAATTAGTTCGTTTACTTGGTTTCACGCTTGTTGAACTTCTGGTGGTGATTGCGATCATCGGAATTTTAATTGCACTGCTTTTACCCGCCGTTCAAGCCGCGCGGGAAGCGGCGAGAAGAATGCAATGTACCAACAATCTCAAACAAATTACATTAGCGGTTCATAGTTACCAAGATGCGTTTCAAACTTTACCAACAACTTTTACCTTTATTCCCAATGCGCCGGATGCGACAGACGCCACGAAACCTGCCGCAAAGCGATGGAGCGGGAGCATTCAGGTGGCGTTGCTTTCTTTTGCGGAACAATCCGCGCTGTACGAGCAAACACGAACCGTTAACCGACCGCCGGAAAATAGAAATCGCAATCAACATAATGTCGGCGTTTGGTTTGCGAAAATTCCTTATTTACTTTGTCCTTCAGACGCCGGTTCTTCGCTATCTGATACGGATAACGGTCCAATAAATTACCGCGCTTCCGCAGGAGATTGGTTTGAACGTTCCTTTTATGACGGCGAGGGTAATGTGACCAATGATTTATCAAAGAAAAATATTTCCGACTTAGGAAATGAACGAATTATCAACTATCGCGGTCCGTTTCCGGCGCATCCTAAAGCGACTCGCCGTCTCGAGCAAATTACCGACGGTTTGTCCAATACCGTCGCGTTTTCCGAACATTTAATTGGAAATGTCGGCGATGCATTTAGTGCAAAAGCCGGAATTTATATTAGTAACACCGTAATAGCCAACGGAAATGGTATTAATATCAATCCTTCCGATGTTTTGGCATTGGCGCCGGGCGGTCGCTATGACGCGTCGACAACAGTGACAAATTGGGACGGCGAAAGCGCTACCGACGATTTGGTTTTAATCCGGGACGCGGGCGCATTTTGGGGACATGCCGGTCCGCGTTATAATGGATTTTCAACGATTTTGCCGCCTAATTCTCCAAGCGCCTGCGCAAATAACAATCCGTCGCGACATTTGACGTCCGCCTCCAGTAATCATACGGGCGGCGTAACGGTATCAAAACTGGACGGTTCGGTTTCTTTTGTTGTAGAAACAATCGATTGCGGAAGTATCAACAAAAAACTCAATTCCATTCCATCCGTTTCCGCGCCGACCGACCAAAACAAACGAGCTTACAGAAATGAGCCGTCATTGTATGGAGTATGGGGCGCGGCAGGTTCAATCGCCGGAGGTGAAAGTAAGAGTTTGTAAGCGTCGGGAATTGACTTCAAAATTACGACAAAATTGAGAATTTATTTTTATCAACAAATTGTACGGATGATCACAGATAAATTTTAAAACGTCTGCGTTCACCGGTGAAATCTATTGACGATTAAAAACGCAAAATTGAATTGAAAATGCCGTGAAATATACAATCTGTTTTATTTTAATTTCATTGATCGTTTTGACGGGATGTAATTTTGGTCCGGCGAAACCGAATGGTTTTCCTCAAAAGTTACATTCCTGCGAATTAACGATTCAGCAAGAGAAAACGCCGTTACAGGGAGCGCATGTTTCGTTGGTACGAATTGACGAAACCGATACGGAAACAAAAGATTGGGGAGCCGGAGGTTTGACAAATACGAACGGCGTTGTTAAGTTTTATACTTACGGCAAATGGGAAGGCGTTCCGCCCGGAAAATATAAAGTTCTTGTGAAGAAAAATTCTCTCGAAGAAACCGGCGGCAGAGAAATTTCCTATTCATTGGTCGATGAAAAATATGCGGAAGTGGAAACGTCGCCGCTTGAATTGGAAGTCGCCGGAAAAATAAAACAAACGCTTGACGTCGGCGCAGCCGTGAAAAAACGCGTAAAAAAATAATACTCAATGATGAAAATAATAATGACAATACGTTTTCTTTTTTATTTAGCTGTTATCATAAGCGGTTTATTTTACGGCGTTGTTCATGCGGAAGACGTTGCGAAACAGCCGCCTCCAAAATACAACTTATTATTCATAATGACCGATCAGCATCGGTATGACGTGCTGGGAGCGGCGGGAAATCCCGTCGTCAAAACGCCGAACCTTGACGCTCTTGCGGCGGACGGCGTGCGTTTTACTTCCGCTTATACTCCTTGTCCTGTTTGCTCGCCGGCAAGAACGTCCATTTTAACAGGGCGTTCCATTTTTTCGACCGGAACAGACACAAACGCTATCGCCCAAAAAACGCCGCCGGATTTGCCGGTTTGGAAGCTCGCGTCATTCGACGCAATTTTGAATCAACGCGGTTATTTCAGCGAATATCACGGTAAATGGCATTCGCCGATTATACTTGCCGGAATCTCGAAAACTACCGACAAAAGTTTTTATCATAATTTCGGTTACGCGGTATTAAAAGACAACGGCACGTTTCGATACGGCAATGATGAAAAAGACGCTTTGTCGGAATCTATCCGAAAAAACGCGCCATTTGATATTCATGACCTGAAAGACGGTTTACAATATGAGCCGCGTTTTTTAAGACCTTACGCGCCGGTTGCAACCGATATTCGCTACGGCAAGCCGTCGCCGAAAACTCTTAACAAAAATGTTGCCGGCAAGAATACAAATGACGAAGAAGAAGAAAAAAAGAACGGCGTTGTTTTCGGGAAATTGTTGTTGGACGCGAAATTTTCGCAAACGTCGTTTCAACGCGATCTTTCACTCAAGTCATTAGACGATGCGTTAAATTCCGGTAAACCGTTCAATGTAACCGCTTCGTTTTCGTTTCCGCATCCGCCGTATGTGGTAACGGAACCGTATTTTTCGTTGTACCGCGATGAAAATAACCGTCCTGTCAAAGAACTCGACGCTTTAATTTCGCCAAACATTGACGACCACTCGTATGATTCGCCTTACTCGTCGACTCCTTCCCGCCGTCTTCATTATTGTTACGACCGCAAAAAAATCACGGACTTTATGTCTGTTTATTATGCGCTGACGACGGAAGTTGACGAAAGTATCGGACGGTTGATTCAAAAACTCAAAGAAAACGGCGAATACAATAATACGCTGATTATTTATACGTCGGATCATGGTGAAATGCTCGGCGCGCACGGAAGAAACGGTAAGGGAGTTTTTTATGAAGAATCCGTCCGCGTACCGTTAATCGTAAAACTACCGAAAGGAGAACATGCCGGTCTTGTTGTCGACCGTTTAGTTTCCACACGCGATTTGTTTTCAACGATTCTTGATTACGCGATAGCCGATACGCAAACGGTCTCGGAGGGACAATCGCTCCGAACTGTTATTGAAAATCCTCAAACCGCAAATTGGAATGATTATGAAATCATTGAATGGAGTCATAAAAATGCGGCGGCGCCGTCTTATTGCGTTGTCTCCAAAGATTGGAAATTGATGCTCTCGCGTTCAGACAAAGCGAAAAGCGCGTTGTATGATTTGAAAAATGATCCGAATGAGTTGGTCAATCTTCTTGCGGAAAATAATCTTCTCCGACAAAAAGAATACCGTCGGCAAAAAGAAATTTTGAAAAGTAATTTGCTCGAATTTTTGCAGAAAACCGGTCATACGGATTATGAAAATATAAAAACGCGATAAAATCAAAATCAGAAAGAATAAAAAATGAAAAAATTTTCTCTGTATGTAATCGTTGCCGCTATTTGTTCGGCAATCCCGACGTTATATGCCGACGAACTGAAAAAACCGAACGTTCTTTTCATCGCGGTGGACGACTTGCGAACGGAATTGGGATGTTACGGCAAAACTCAAATCAAGTCGCCGAATATTGATCGGCTTGCGTCGCAAGGAACGCTCTTTGAACATGCTTATTGTATGGTCTCTGTTTGCGGAGCGTCGCGTTCAGCGTTGTTGACGGGAACACGTCCGAAATATAACCGTTTTGTGAGCGCGCGCGTTTACGCTTCCAAAGACGCGCCGAATGCGGTTCCGTTGAACGCGCACTTTAAAAATCACGGTTACGCAACAATCAATAACGGTAAAGTGTTTCATTTTCCCGACGATCACAACGACGGTTGGAGCGAACCGGCATGGCGTCCTCAAGGTCAAGGTTATGCGTTACCGGAATCGTTGGAAGCGTTGAAAAAAGATAGAGAGTATAAAAAGGAAATAGGAAAGAACAAAAATAATAAGCCCGACGCAAGAGGTCCGGCATGGGAATCCGCCGATGTTGCGGATGATTTTTACGCGGACGGCAAAACGTTGGAGAAATCGTTGAATGATTTGCGGACGTTGGCAAAATCAGACCAACCGTTTTTTCTTGCGGTTGGTTTTTTGAAACCGCATCTTCCTTTTGTCGCTCCGAAAAAATATTGGGATTTGTACAAAAAAGAAGATATTAAACTTCCTGAAAATTTCCGTTACACGCCGAAAGACGCGCCTGCGGAAGCAATTCATAATTTCGGCGAATTGCGGAATTATTCCAATATCCCCAAAGCCAACGAGAAAATTTCCGACGAAACCGCGAAAACATTGATTCATGGTTATTATGCCTGCGCGAGTTATACGGACGCAAATATCGGTCGTTTGCTTGACGAATTGGACAAACTGAAAATTGCGGACAACACGATTGTCATTCTTTGGGGCGATCACGGCTGGCATTTGGGAGAACATACAATGTGGTCGAAACATGCCGTTTTTGAAAACACGATGAACGCGCCGCTTATTATACGATTGCCCGGACAAAAAGAAGCGACGCGCGTTTCTTTGCCGGTCGAGTTTATTGATATTTATCCGACGTTGAATGAATTAGCCGGTTTGCCGGAAACGCTTAACAAAAAAGGAGAGAAGCAACTACAGGGTAAAAGTTTATTGCCGCTCATTGAAAGAAAAAACGTTTCGCAAAAATTTTACGCGGCGGGACGTTATGGCGCAAGCGATACGATTGTTGACGGTCGGTTTCGCTACAGTGAATTTCGGAATGAAAAAGGAGGCGGCAATCTTGTTTCGCGGATGTTATACGACCACGGCGTTGATCCCCGTGAAAATATCAACGTGATTGACCGTCCCGAAAACGCCGCAATCATCGAAGAACTTGCCAAAGAATTACGTCGTACAATTGCGCTGCCGTAAAATGCAATTTTGATTCTTTCCCGGATTTTTTGAGGAAAATGTAATATATCCGTGGATTTGGATTTTTTTTATGGTTGAAAACGACAAGGTAGTTGGGTCGGCGAAACGTCGCCTACATCACGTAATGAAAAATTCCACTGATATATTACGAAATTTCAAAAGGAACAACGACATGAGAGTTATGATTTTAACGCTGACATTACTCGTTTTGACCGGAGCGTTTTCGCAGGAGGCGGAAGCGCAACCGGCGCTTTCGTCGTCGGTTTTTGTTGGAAAGCAATTCCAAACGCAGAATAGAATTGATGAACTCTTCTTGCTGTCGTTGAAAAAGCAAAATGCAAAACCGTCGCCGCTTTGCAGCAATGAAGTTTTTGTTCGCCGCGTTTATCTTGATGTACTCGGAACGCTTCCAACGAAAGAAAACGTCGCGTCATTTCTCGCCGACAAAAACGCGGAGAAACGGACACAACTGATTGACGATTTGCTGAAACGCCGTGAATTTGCCGACTATTGGGCGTTGAAATGGTCGGATGTGCTTCGCGTTAAAGCCGAATTTCCCATCAATCTTTGGCCCAATGGAGCGATGACGTATTACCAATGGATTCATCAAACGATTCGTGAAAACCGTCCTTACGACCAATTTGTCCGCGAATTGCTGATTTCAGACGGAAGTAATTTTCGGAACGGAGCGTCAAACTTTTATCGGGCGGTCACGAACAAAGACGCAAATACACTTGCCGAAGCGGTTGCGCAAACGTTTCTCGGAACGCAACTTGGAGTGTTGCCGGAAGAACGTCAGAAGGAATGGGCGGTTTTCTTTTCCCGTGTCGGATACAAAGAAACCGCGCAGTGGAAAGAAGAAATCGTTTTTTGGACGCGGAAACCGTTGGAATCGCCGGACGTAACATTTCCCGACGGAACACGTGGAACAATAAAACCTGATCAAGACCCGCGTCAACAATTTGCCGACTGGCTGACCGCACCGAATAACCGACAATTTCAACGTACCATTGTCAACCGCATTTGGTTGTGGCTTTTCGGAAAAGGTTTCACCGCCGACCCGAATGATTTTCGGAATGATTCGCCTGTTGTTCACGAAGAATTACTTGATGATCTTTGCAAAGAACTTGTCGATTCGCGTTATGATTTGAAACATTTGTATCGGCTTATTCTCAATTCGGCAACGTATCAGCAATCGTCGATTCCGCAAAAATCTTATCACGGCGATCCGGAAACGTTTGTGTCTTATCCGATTCGCCGAATGGAAGCGGAAGTGCTTCAAGACGCATTGACACAGATTTTTTCCGTTCCGCCGAAATATCAGAGCGAGGTACCGGAACCATTCACCAATATTCCGGTTCGTTACCGCACAATCATGCTTCCCGACGTCAGCGTCACGAGTTCGTTTCTGGAAATGTTCGGGCGGGCAACGCGGGACACGGGGCTGGAATCCGACCGAAACAACGACGTCACGGAATCGCAGCAGCTTTTTCTGCTCAATTCAACGGAAATCAACAACTGGACTGGACGTTTCGCATCGAAATACAAGATTGATAACACCAGAAAAAACATTGATAATGCCGGAAGAAACCGTCTTATGGAAATTTTAGACGACGTTTGGCTGACGATTTTGTCGCGTTATCCTTCGTCCGTCGAGCGGGAATTTCTGAAAGCGGAATTTCTGACGCAAGGAGTCAATCGGGAACAAAAGTTTCAGGACGTTATTTGGTCGCTGATCAACTCGAAAGAATTTTTGTGTAAGCATTAAGTCGAATCGTATTTTTATGATCCACAAAAAACATCAAGTATTTTTAGGTTTCATGGACCGATGTTGGTTTGCAGAACGTGAAATGACTGCAAATGAACACGGGAATCCGGTCGCTGAAACCTGTGACCTCAAGGAATAATCATGCTGAAAAACCGTCGTACATTTCTTCAAACTGTCGGATTGGGAGTTTTAGGACTTCCGGTTCTCGGAGATTCGTTTTATCAAAACGCTTTCGGCAATGTTGCTGTGCCGAAAGCAACGCAATCGCCGCTGAAAAAATTCGGAAAAGCGAAATCGGTGATTCAAATCTGGATGTGGGGAGGACCGTCGCATTTGGATACGTTTGATCCGAAACCGGATGCAGGACGCGAATACTGCGGCGAATGGAATAAGCCGCTTGCGACGAACATTTCGGGAATTGAAATCAGTCAATCGCTTCCGAATCTTGCGCAATGTGCGGATTTGTATTCGATTATTCGCGGAATGACGCATGGTTCGTTTCATCATGAAATCGCGTCGTACTGGATGCAGACAGGACGAGAACCGGGCGGCGGACTTGTTTATCCGTGCGTTGGTGCGCTGATTGCGAAACTCAAAGGATACGACGCAGGCTACGATTCGCCGATTCCGCCGTATGTCGTTTTGACGACGGCACAAGGACGTTTTTCCGAATGCGGTTTTCTGGGACAAAAGTACAAACCGTTTGTTACGGGAGGCGATCCAAGTAAAACTCCGTTCCTTGTTTCCGGTTACGTTGTCGAAGGAATCACGCCGGAGCGTCGGCAAACAAGGCGAAAGTTATTGAACGAACTTGACCTGTTTGGTCGGTTGGCAGAGGAAGACGAATTGCTCGGCAAAATTGACGCCGCACGAAATAACGCTTATCAACTGATTGAAGGCGACGCGGTCAAAACATTCGACCTTTCCACCGAACCGGAGAAAATCCGCGACGCTTATGGACGAAACTGGTTTGGACAAGCATGTCTCATGGCACGGCGGTTGGTTCAAAAAGAAGCGCCGTACATCACAATCAACTATCGCGGATGGGATACGCACAAGCGGCATTTTGAAACTTTGACGCGGCGACAGTCGGAATGGGACATGGGACTTTCAACACTGCTGAAAGAACTTGCCGATCTCGGATTGCTTGAGACAACGCTTCTTTGGTGGAGCGGAGAATTTGGACGGACGCCGAAAATCGGATGGGATTCGCCTTGGTTCGGCGGACGCGGACATTACGGAACATGTTTTAACGCGGTAGTTGCGGGCGGCGGATTTCAAGGCGGTCGGGTTGTCGGCGAAACAGACAAAACCGGAGAAAAAATCGTATCGCGTCCGGTTTTTCCGCAAGATTTGCTCGGCAGTATTTATCAGCAACTCGGTATTGATCCCGATGCGCCGATGCCAAACGAAAAAGGAATCAACGTCGTCAACATGCCGCCCGCGTCGGAACACGGACGATTGACGGAACTGGTCCATTAAAAACGAAAAGTTCATTTTGAGCGGGCAATCCCTATATCTTTGACCTTAATATCAAAAGCGATTATGAACCAAATACAAATAAAAACCATGATCTTTATTTTCGCTGCCGTGTTGCTGACGCAATTTCCGGCAACGCTTTTCGCACAAAACTTGCCGAAAATCGGTTATCTTTATCCCGCAGGCGGTCAGCGCGGGACAACTTTTCAGATTGTTATCGGAGGACGGCAGATTGCCCGTGCAAATGACGTTATCATTTCCGGCAACGGCATTCATGCGAAAATCATTCACGGTTATCAGGGAATTTTTGCGAATAACGGCGACGAGACCGCCGTCATCCGTCAACTTTATCATCATGCACGCGGACAGACGGAAACAAAAACCGTTCCGCCGAACAAAGACGGCACGCAGAATCCGGTGACTCCCGAAGATGTGAAGCGGAAATATCTTTATATTGACCGCTTGGACAATCCGACGGACGACGATTTGCAGTTGATTTACTATCAATACTTTTCGCAGCGGCTGGAGAAAAGACCCAAAGAAACGCTGGCACAAGCGGTGTTGGTTGAAGTCACAGTGGATGCGGAGGCTGATCCGGGCGTGCGGGATTTGCGGTTGCTAACGCCTGCGGGATTAACGCCGCCGGTGCGTTTTGTTGTCGGAACGTTGCCGGAAGTGAATGAGTTTGAACCGAATGATTTTGACGCACCGCCGTTAACGCAGTTTCAATCATGGGGAACTCAAGCGGCAAATCTTATCCCGAAAAATATGCGGCTTCAGGAAACGTTTTCACTTCCTGTTGTCTTGAACGGACAAATCCGCGCCGCCGATGTTGACCGTTTTACATTTCGCGCGAAGGCGAAACAGAAACTTGTTATCGCAACAGAGGCACGCTCATTACTTCCGTATCTTGCCGACGCAGTTCCGGGCTGGTTTCAGGCGTCTTTGACGCTCTATGATTCCGACGGAAACGTTCTTGCACAAGCTGCATCGTATCAATTGGAACCCGATCCTGTTTTGCCGGTTGAAATTCCGCAAGACGGTCTTTATTCTTTGGAAATCCGCGACGCGATTTTTCGTGGTCGGGACGATTTTGTCTATCGTGTTTCCGTTGCGGAATCGCCGCTTGTCGCGTCGGTCTTTCCGTTGGGAACTCAAACGGGAACAAACATCTCCATGAAACTTGACGGGTGGAATCTTCCCACACAAAGAGTCGCACTGCAAACGCCTCCGAAATCGGATGCACCGACAACGCGAACGCTTACTGCAATAAAAGGGACACCGCTCGTGAAACCAATTCTTTATCCTGTTGATACGTTGCCGGAAGCGGTGGAATCGGAACCGAATGATGTTCGGCAAACGGCGAATACCGTGAAACTGCCGGTGATTTTGAACGGACGAATGGACATGTCGAACGACACGGATCGTTATTCTTTTAATGCGAACAAGGACGAAACGCTTGTTTTTGATGTTGCGGCGGTTTCGCTCGGTTCGGCGGTTGATACGAATTTGGAAATCGTCGATGCGAAAGGAAATGTTGTTGCGTCGAATGACGACCGCGCGGATTCGTCGGGACCGAATATCGGTCTGGAAACGCATCACGCCGACCCGTATTTGATTTTCAACGTGCCGGAAGACGGAAACTATACGGCACGAATTTTCGGCGTTTTTTTCACCGGTACGCCGCAGCCGTCGTACCGTTTGCGCATTTCGCCGCCGCGTCCTGATTTTGAGGCGTTTTGCGAACCGGCAAGCATAACGTTTGCGGGAAAAAATACACAACCGGTAAAATTCCATATTGTTCGCAAAGACGGTTTTCAGGGAGAGATTCGGATTCGTCCGTCGAAAGCATTTACGGATTGGAAATTAGAAAACGCTGTGATTTCAGCAAAAGAAACGCAAATCACAGCAACACTGACCGCTCCACAAATGCTTGGCAAAACACCGGTTCCGCTTGCATTTGAAGCCGTTGCGTTTGTTCCGAAATCCAGCGTTCAAACCGACAAATCAAAAGATGACGCAAAAGAATCCCAAGAAAACAGAGAAGAACAAGAAGAATTTGTCCGCGACGTGATGCCGGTCATTGATATGGAACAGGCGTTTATTTATCATCATCTTGTTCCCACTGAAACCCTGCTGACTGTCCGCACATTTCCTCCGCAAAAGACAACCGCACGAAAGAAAAAATAGTTCATGATTGGATTTTATGCGTATTTTTTCGTAAAAGAGAACCTATTAAAACAGAAAACCTTCAATCAAAAAAGAGACCGACAATGAAAGCAACATTACCTGTTTTATTTCTATGTATAACAGTAACAGTTTTATTTGGAAACGGTTCTCTACTTATTTTTGCAATAGAAAGTCGTCCGAATGTTGTGCTTATTATTACGGACGATCAGGGATATGGAGATATTGCGGCACACGGTAACAAAATCATTCAAACACCGAAAATGGACAAGCTGCGTGATGAAAGTATTCGTTTTACG
>JAISZO010000031.1 GCA_031269105.1 Planctomycetaceae bacterium
CGAAGTTCCCAAGCAACGCAATCGTCGCGAGGAAAACGCTCAAATCAAGAGAGGCGGGATTCCCGAATCCTTTACAAAAAATCCCGCAAAGACGTTGACGCCCGTTGGACGAAAAAAAATAATGCGAGGTATTTTGGTTATAAGAATCACGTGAACGCGGACGGTCGTTATAAATTTATCCGCGACGATTGCGTCACGGACGCTTCGGTTCACGATAACAATGAATTTTTGGATTTTTTCCCCGCGCGAAGCGAAGAGGAACAGTGGAAGCCTTGTACGGCGGAGGATTTTACGTAGGCGGATTCGGCTTACAGCCCTCTTATTGCGGCGCTGCGGGAACGCGGTGACATTCCGCGAATTTGCGAAAAAGGTTATCGAAATCCTCCGTTGACCGACGAGTAAAAAGAAAACAATCGTAAAAAGATTCGTTGTCGCGTGGAACACATTTTTGGCGCGATGAAAATGAGGAGGGGAAACGAAATCATGCGAGGCTTCGGTAAGACGCGAGCGGCGTTTCAGATTGGCATGCGGAATGTTGTTTACAATAGGCGCCGATAGGTGAGTTTGATGCGAAAAATCCGTACAAAACGACAAAATTCCCGACTCTTTTTGAGAAAAATAATATCTTTCTCATAACTATCAAACCCTCTATAAAAACTGAACTTATTAGAACTGCCCTTGTGAAATACACGGTTGACGAGCGTTTTTTGTTTGTTAAAATTTGCAAGTTGTTTTTTCAAAAAACATTGCAAATTTTATTCAAAGCGCCGTCGCGAACCCAAAAGTTGTTTTTATGATCGCCGCTTTTCATTAACTCGCCGCCGCCGTTATTGCCTTGCCAAACATTTCAATCGCCAAACAAAAATCGTAAAATAAACTCTTTCTTTTTTCAGGGACGACTCAATATGTTCTCTCTTTATTTTCTATAGACAATCATTATGCCCGAAGAACAAATCCAATTCGATATTGAAACCGCAGTCGTTAATAATCAAAACAATACGGAATCAACCGGTGAAAACGTTGCGAAAAAGCCGATCAAAGTGAAGCGAAGAGCGACGGCGGAAGCAATGTCGGCGGCACAAAAAGAAATTTCTGTCAGCGAATTTTTCGCCAAAAATCGGCATTTGCTCGGTTTCGACAATCCGCGTAAAGCGTTGCTCACGACTGTCAAAGAGGCGGTGGACAACTCGCTCGACGCCTGCGAAGAGGCGGGAATCCTGCCGGAAATTTGGGTCGCTATTGAATCGACCGGCAACTCGCATTACAAAGTCAGCATTCAGGACAACGGACCGGGAATCGTCAAAAAACAGATTCCGCTCATTTTCGGCAAATTACTTTACGGCTCGAAATTTCATCGTTTGCGCATGAGTCGGGGACAACAGGGAATCGGAATCAGCGCCGCCGGAATGTATGGACTTCTCACGACCGGCAAACCGGTTCGCGTCATGTCGAAAACGTCGCCGCGCAAGCCGGTGCATTATTATGCGATTCGGATGAACACAAAAAACAATCAGCCGGACATTCTCAACGGCGGCGGCGAAGGCGAAGACATTCCGCCGAATGACGACGGTCGCAAAATGATCGAAAAACAGGGATTAGTTTGGGTGGAGGTCGAACACGGCACGCGGGTTGCTATTGAGTTGGAAGCCAAATATCAACGCGGACGCGGCAGCGTTGACGAATATCTCGAACAGACCGCGATTTCCAACCCGCATGTGACGATTCATTACCGCGATCCGGAAGGATTGGAAAAACATTATGAAGCCGCCGTCGCCGTTTTGCCGCCGGAACCGCAGGAAATCAAGCCGCATCCTTACGGCGTGGAGTTCGGACGATTGATTCACATGCTGCACGATACGCCGGAAACGACGCTCGGCAAGTTTTTTACGGAATCGTTTTCGCGAGTCAGTCCGTCGATTGCCAAAACGCTTTCTGAAACGGCGGGACTCGGCGTGCGGTCGATTCCGCAAAAACTCGCGCGACCGGAAGTTGAAAAATTATATCAGGCAATTCAGGATACGAAAATTCCGCCGCCCTCGACCGATTGCATAGCGCCGATTGGCGAATCGCTTTTGTTACAAGGACTGCATAAAGTCGTGCCGGGCGAATTTTTTACGGCGACGACGCGCCCGCCGTCGGTCTATCGCGGAAATCCGTTTCAAATTGAAGTCGGTTTGGCTTATGGCGGCGCGGCGCCGACTTATCGCGTGTCGCGCGAGACGCTGGAAGAAGCGCTCGGCGAAAGCGACGCGCGGACGCTACGGCAATTTCTTACGGTTACGTTTGATTCGATCAACGCGGACGCCGCGGACAAGTTTATTAAAGCGGCAAAGCTGCGTCCGCGCGTTTCGCCGGGAAATCTTTCGGAAAAAGAAATTGCCGCGCTGCATGAAACGCTTCAAACGGTCAGTATTTCGGAAGGTCAAACGATGAACGTGTATCGTTACGCCAATCGCGTTCCGCTGCAATTTCAAGCCGGAGCGTGTCTTATCACGCAAACGGTGATGGGAATGAATTGGAAATCTTACGGTTTGCCGCAAGCGAGAAATCAACTGCCGCGAGGTCCCGCGACGGTAATGGTTCATGTGGCGAGCGTTTGGGTTCCGTTTACAAGCGAATCGAAAGAAGCCATCGCCGCGTATCCTGAAATTCAAAAAGAATTGCGGCTTGCGTTGCAGGCGGTCGGAAGAAAACTTGGAACGTATCTTCGCCGCCGCGAGCGAGTCAAACAGGAAGGCGAGCGGCGAAATATTTTTTTGCGGTATCTCGGCGAGGTGGCAACTGCCGTCACAAACATCAATTCCGGCAACCGCGGCGAGTTATACGAAAAACTGATGGAGGTCGCGAAATTACGCACGTCAATGGCGGACGTGAAACTTGGCGAAGACGGTAAACCTGTTGAGGAAGAGGAACTCGATCTCGGCGAAAATGTGATTATTGTCAATCGTGAGGAAAAGTAAAAAGTTTCTTCAAGTAAAACTCATTCGGTTAGATATAGTTATTCACCTTAATAATAGTTAGAATAAAAATAGTCATATATCCCCTTTTCCAGAGAGCCTGAATCTGGCAGTATATCGCCTTAGAGTAAGTCTTTAACCGGTCAAATTTGTTTTTTCGAGTTGATTTAGCATACGGCTTGACATGGCAATATGTATCATTGCTTTTGCGGAATCGGTGTTTCGTTCGTAATCTTTGGA
>JAISZO010000150.1 GCA_031269105.1 Planctomycetaceae bacterium
TGGGATTGAAAAAGGAATCGAGAAAGGGATTGAAACTTTACTACGCATATTAACCAAACGTTTTGGCGAAGCGCCGTCGGCGGTTATTGAGAAATTACGCACAATCAAAGACCTTGACCGTCTTGGTCGCTTGACGGATATTTCGCTGGATTGCCCAGCTCTTGACGAATTTGAAAAAGCGTTGGAATAATACCTCAATTGATTTTGCAATTCGTCAAATCCGCGTCGGCGCGGCGTCGCAAAGACCGGCGTTACGCCAAGCGATAACAAAACCGAATCACTTGGCTATTGACGTATCCGTTTTCGCTTTCAAGCGGATTCGCCTTTTGTCGTCGAGACAACCTTGTCTTTTTAATACGAAATTGATCGTTTGCCGTAATGGAATATGAGGACATTTTTTTGATTCCATCTCCCGATCAACGGCTTTGACGCCATACTCAAGGAAGTCTCCAAAACCCGCGGGGCGTTAAAAAACGGGGATGAAAGATAGGAAACAGAATATTAGGGATTTTTAAAAACCGCGTCGTACCAAATGTCGTAACAGAGCATTGTCCAGAGAAACCAGTTCGGTTTTTTAAGTAGCGTTTGTTTTGTCGATTCGTTAAACCAGCCGGTCGTGCGGATGGATTCGGCGCGTTCCCGAAGGACTCCGCCGGGCGAAAGCCATTCAAAAATCGGTTGCCCAAATCCAAGTTTCGGACGATTCGCAAACTTCGGCGGAACATGCCGTAAGAGCGTTTGTTTTAGAATCCGTTTCGGCTGACGCGGCGGAAAATGCGTTTCCAACTTTATATTCAACGCCGCACGAATTAACCGCGAATCCAAATACGGCGTACACATTTCCAATCCGTTTTCGAGAAATAATTTCGACCAATACGACGCAGAATGGACGGCTTCCCAATAATAACCGGCGGCAAGCGACCATTGAAGATGTTGCGAATCGTCCGGCGCTCCGAGCGTTTGCAGCAATCCCAGTTTATAATTGACCGCTTTCTGAACCGCCGATTCTCCGAAACATGCAAACACGGTCGGATAATCCGTAAAAACTGCGGCTTGATTGACGGGATGATAGGGATTTTTCAGTTGATCGATAAATTGAGCCGTGCGGATATTTTTTGCCGCGTATTCATGTCCAAGTTTTTCGGCGCAAAACGACGCGATATTCCGCAAAATTTGCGACGGCAAACGTTTCTTCCATTTTTCCGCCTCGCGAATCTCGTCTTGCAAACCGTTTCCAAAAAGACCGTCCGCGCCCTCGCCGATAATTCCCGCCTCAATATGAAGTTCCTTGAGTCCTTTCGCCAACGAATCGAAATAAAACGATTGAACGTGATTCGGAAATTCGCCGTTTCGTCCAATGACGTCCGCCATTTGTTCCGGCGAAAGTTCCGGCTGCTGAACGGTAACGTGTTCCGTTTGAAGCCATTTTGCCGCCGAAACGGCGTAATCGAGATCGCCTTTCACAAGCGGATGTTCTAGCCAAACGCACGCGCTCAACGGATTTTGATCGGACAAAACAGACCATTCGTCATTCCAATGAATTTGTAAATACGTGCTATCTACGCCGCCGGAAAGAAGATTCGCCGTTCTCGGATAAAGTTGTCCCCAATCGTGCAAAATTTCCAACGTACTCGTCTCGATTCGCTCAATCGATTCTTCTTCATCGGTTTTATGCGTTTCTTCAAAATCTTTCAGCGTTATCAATTGTTTGATATGAATCGCGGCGCCGTCGAAAGTAATCAATTCGCCCGGCGACAATCGAAACACATTTTGAATCAGCGTCTGATTGCCGGTCGGATAACGTCCCCAAAAAAGAACCGGCAACATGTCTTCGCGTAATTGTTTCTCCGACCGACGCGCTCGAACGGTTTCCAAAAAATTATCGCTCCAGAAAAAACCGGCGTCGGCAAGCGTGTAATACGTAAAAGAACCGCCGACAAAGTGACGATACAAAAAAGTTTTTCCGTTTTTGCCGTCCAAAAGATAAATCGTGTAACTGCCGTCGTGACGCGGAACCGGAAACTCGTTCGATTCATGGTAACGATGCAAAAAATCGCTCAAAAAATGTTGAATCGAATTTGAGGTTGCAAGTTCGCCGGGGTGACATAGACCTTTCATGACGACAAGACTTTGTCCCCATTCCGATGAAAAAATCGGCTTGCACGAAGCAAACGCCGTTTGATTGCCCGACTCGTTCGCCGACCAAAAAAACGATTTTTTTTCACAATGAAAATACTCTTGAAGATTGACCGTTTCGCGGCTGCGTTTTTTGCAGAAACCAATCATATTTTCTCGTCAAATGATTAAGGGAAATTGGAAAAATTTTTCACCATTAATTGTACCTCAAAAAAACAGCGTTTGGAAAATTTGAACTCTCAAATAAGAAATTAAATCCAGTTTTTTCAAAAAAATCTCAAAAATTTTTAAATTCCCCTTTAATAATGGCGGTCAGCGCAACACGCGCGAGGAAAATGCGGAAATCAAAGCGGGAAAATCCTTGTTTGGTTTGTCTTTCGACCGAAGCGAAAAAGCTCTGGACGGATTTTTTCGACCAGACCGGAGCGTCGGCATTCGTCCCGCAGGGACGAGACGATGCATAACCGTAGGTGAAGCGTCAGATTCAGATACCAGGGTCCAGTATTGGTTTTCAACACGCGAAAGTATGGAACGCCAACCCTGGTACCTGATACCTAGAACCTGCAACCTAAAACAAAATTTCCCTCCGGTGGAGGGGTGGCGGTCAACGCAGTTGACCGACGGGGTGGTTAATTAAAGTTAAAAGTTAAAAACGAAAAGTGAATATTATCTCGCCCCGTAGGGTAGGGTGTTCAAAAGATATTTGTGTTTACTTTTTTGTTTGTTAGTTATTTTTCTCTTAACCTTTTGCAATTCAATGAGATACAGATTTTTCATGCGCAAAAGATGATACT
>JAISZO010000161.1 GCA_031269105.1 Planctomycetaceae bacterium
GTACCAGATTCCAGGCGCCAGGGTTGGCGTTCCGTACTTTCGCGTGTTGAAAACCAACCCTAGTACCTAGAACCTAAAACAAAATTCCCCTCCACAGGAGGAATTTAGCCCCACTTTAAAATTCTTCGTGAAATTTTCTCGCTTCTTCGCGGTGAAGGCGTTGAATTATCCGCCAGTTACGCATGATTTCGCCGCTGCGCGGCTAATATTCAGGAAAGAACAATTTTGAGAAAACGCATTTTTCTAAAAATTGAAACATGATTGAAATTTTACTCGCTTTTTATCATCACACTACTTGAGAGTTGGTAGAGGCGGAGGAATGCGCCCGCCGCTTGCTTGAGAGGCAAATTCAGCCGCCGCCCAAAGCCATCCGAAACCAATCGCCCATCGCAAAAACAGAACGGCGATAAAAAAAAGCAAGTAATGCGCAACAGCCACCAAGTAATCGAGATCGAACAGTCCGTAACTCGCAATAATGCTAACCGCAACAAAGGGAACAAGAAAAAACCAATAAAGAATCATTCCCTGCAAACCAACATAGGCAACAATGATTTCAAAAATTACCCAAAGCGCCGAATACGCCGCAGCGCACATTCCCGCGCGTTTATAAAGTTCAACGCCTTCGTGGTATTCGAGTTCGTCGCCGCTACGAAGCAACACGTAACCGAAAATTGAAACGCCAAACGCAATCGCAACAATTCCAATTGTCGCAATTGCGTCCACTCCCCAATGTCCGAGAGTTTCCCGAAAATGACCAACCCAAAACGCGAATCCGAAAGCGCCAATCGCGCACAAAATAGCAAACGTCCATTCTTTTGCGCCAATGACGGCAACTTTGCGGTCAATCGGTTTGAGAATAACGCGTCCCTTAACCGTCTTACCGCCCGACTGAAAATCTTCGGGCGCGTGGATTTTGACTTGTTCTTTGGGAATTGTAATAATCGCGTTGCAACTCGGACAAGGACCTTTTTGACCGGCATATCGGTCGCTGACCTGAAACCGCTTAAAACAACCGGGACATGTAACGTCAATCGCCATTGGTTTACTTTTCCTGTTTTCACATTTTGCTTATCGCTGTCCAAGTACCCAATGAGTCACATTGAGAATTTTAATATTGTTTTCGTTCGCAATTTGAGCAACCGTTTTCGATTGCTCTTTGACAAACGGCTGTTCAAGCAAACATTGATCGGCATAAAACGTTTTCATACGCCCTTCAATGATTTTATCAATAATATTTTCCGGTTTGTTCGCGTTTTCCACACGCACCGACTCGCCAACAATCGCTTTTTCTTTGGCAACCGCCGCCGGATCCACTTCTTCTTTGGACACGTATTTCGGACGCATCGACGCAACGTGCATACAAATATCGCGGGCAAGCGCGGTATTGTCGCCTTCAATTTCGACAACCACGCCGATTCCGCCGTTGTGATGAACATAAGAACCGCTTTTATTTTCCACGCGAATCATTCGGTTCAACTTAAATACTTCACGGATTTTATTGACAAGATCGTCGTATTCGTCCTGCAATTTCTTCGACGGATTCCCCGGAACCGGTTGAGCAAGCAAGTCTTCAGACGTTTTAGCGCCGGGACATTTCGCCAACTGTTCCGCAATATTCGCAATCAATGTTCCAAATTCGTCCGTGCTGGCAACCGGCGCGCTTTCGCACAACAATTCCACCATCGCCGTAACGCCGGTCGGTTCGTCAAAATAAACCGCGATGCGTCCTGCTTCCGTTTCGCGTCCGCTACGTTTTTCCATCGTTTTTTTACCGGCTTTGCGGAGCAATTCAATCGCCAAATCTTCGTCGCCGTTTGCTTCGATTAACGCCTTTTTACATTCCATCATCGGAAGTCCGGTACGTTCGCGAAACGATTTTACTAATGCCGCAGTAATTTCCGCCATCTTTTTACCTCAATGAATACTTTTAAATACTTTATCTAAATTTTAATACTGATTCATTCAAACGGTCAATAAATTTTTCGTTATCAACTTAAAAATCCGCTTTCGGAAATCGTAATATCTGTTGACAAAATCCGTTTATTTTTATTTGCCGCTTGAACGATTATTTTTTACCGTTTTATTCTTTGGACGCAATTTCTTCTGTGGCTTCGCCTTCTTTTCCTTCGAGAATCGCGTCAGCCAACATACTGATAATGAGTTCGATGCTTCGGATACTGTCGTCGTTACCGGGAATCGGAAGATCGATTTCGTCGGGATTACTGTCGGTATCAATTAACGCAACAGTTGTAATACCAAGTTTTTGCGCTTCTTTCACCGCATTTTTTTCTTTTTTCGGATCGACAATAATCATGCAGTCGGGAAAATGATCCATGTCGCGTATTCCGTCGAGATTACTGAACATACGGCGATGTTCGCGGGACAACGACGACTGCATTTTTTTGGAATAACTTTCAAGTTTTTCGCCGCCGATAATGTCTTCGAGTTCATTGAGTCGTCCCAATCGACTGCGAATTGTGCGGAAATTAGTCAGCGTTCCGCCGAGCCAACGTTCTGCAACAAACGGCATTCCGCAACGTTTTGCTTGTTGTTCGATTGTCTCGCTTGCCTGACGTTTCGTGCCGACAAACAGAATCGTGCCGCCTTCTTCCGCAAGTTGCTTGAGATATTTTTTGGCGCGAAGGATACCGCGAACCGTTTCGCGCACGTCAATGATATGAATAAGTTTACGCCGTCCATAAACGTAAGGACGCATTTTCGGGTTCCAATGACTCGCCCGATGACCGAAGTGGACACCCGCTTCGATTAAGTCTTGTACAGAAATTTTTGTCATTTCTAATTCCTTTTCCGCAACGCACGGCACACCCAAATGACTCTGATTTCCGGCGTTGGCGCTGCGATTTCCATGCGGTCAAATCAAAACGACGCCGTACCGAGCCGCATACGATACGACAATCTCAAAAACAAAGAACCTGAATTTTAGTAATTCGTTGCATTTTGTCAAGCCGGTCGTTTTTATAATTTATGGCGGAATCGCCGTATTGCCTCTTTTTTTGTTCGATAATAATGTATAATTTCATGGGAACGGGAGATTGTTTTGATTTACGTTACTTGTATATTTCAAGATTTTCCTACCTATTTTTCATTTATCACGATACTTGTTTTTGAAACAAATGAAATTTGTTTGATTTTTGAAGAAAAAATAATAGATTATGTCACGTTTACTTGATCTTTCCAGCGATCCTAATTCCGCAAACCGTAAAGAAACTGCAAATAATGATCAAAAAAGAATTGTTCACGCGGAAAATTCTTCGACAAAAAAATTTCTCGGCGTTAAATTTCATTGTTGCGGCGTTTATTCCAGAGTTTACGTAAATAGCGATAATAGCGCTTATGAAGGAAGATGTCCCAAATGTCTCAAACCGGTCAAACTGAAAATCGGCGAAGGCGGTACGGATAGCCGTTTTTTTGAGGTTTTTTGAATTTTATAGCGACGTCTTGTTTTTAAAACTGTAAATTTATCAAAAATAAGAACAATATTCCGGCGTTTCTTATTTAACGATGATAAAAACGCTTCAATTTATCTATCAACTCTGATAAAATAAAGAATGTGTGTGTTATTTATTTCGTAGGCAATTTAAAACAATAAGTATATTTTTGTCATAAAATATTTCCATGTTTTTCTCAAATTTTAACTATTTCCGACGACGCCGTTTGTTGGCGCTGTGGTTTTTCCTGATCGTTGGAATCAGTTTTAAACCGTCCGCACACGCGCAAAGAACGCCGATTATTCCGCCGACCGTTTCTTCTTCGCTTTTACAATCGCCGGACGTCTCGGCGACGTCGCCTTTGTTGGCGTCAGAACCGTTTCGGACTCCAAGTTCGCCTGTCGATATTATTTATGTTCCTAACGAAAACGGTAAACTTGTTCCGGTATTGATTGGTTATTCTCTGCCGCAAATTGACGCGATTCTTCAGTCAACGCTCAATTTGCAGGAACCGCTTTATTCGATTCAATCGATTTCCGCTCACGGTAAGGTTGTCAACAATATCGCAAACATGACAATTCAAATGCGAATCCGAACCCGCAACGAATCGATTGTTCGCGTGCCAATCGGACTGCAAAACGGTATTTTTATGACTTCTACCGATACCGACGGGAATTTGTCAGACGCCGTTCAATACGAAGGAACGGGACAATTCGATATTATCGCTACTCCCGAAGGAAAAGGATATGAAATTCTTTTAATGCCCCAAGTTTTACCGCCGGTTCAGATACAACAGCTAACGCCTTCCGCAACAACTTCAAACACGAATCCAATTCCCAAAACGGAAACGTCCGCATCGCCGGAATCCGTAAATTCTTCCGATATTCCTTCCTCTGAAGAAACGCCTCAAGCCCCTCAAAACGAACCGAAAACAGAACCGTCAAGCGAACCGGCAACCAATCCGTTACCGACGGATACGCCAACCGGAATGAGCGACGCGGAAGAATTACCGTCGGATACGGCGCAGCAAAATAATCCGTTAGAAAACAAACCGAATAATCAGACGTCGGAAATCTCCTCGCCGCCGGAGGAAAACGCCGTCAAAAATGAAACGGAAAATAATATTCATACGATTACGCTTCATTTGTCGTTTCCGGTCGTGCAATCGTCGATGAAAGAATATCAACTCAAAGCGGAATTTCCGCCTGCGTTGACGTCAAGTTTACAATTGGAAGTTCCGTTATCGGATGCGGTCATTTCTTCGTTGCAGGGAGGTATTCCCGGTCAAACAACGGCGTTGAACGAGCTTTCTACGCTGTTTGTTATTCGCAATATGAGAAATGATTTCGATATTCATTGGCAGGAAAAACAAAACGTCGGCGTTCAAACGCCCGTTGTTCTGCAAGTCGAAAACAGCCGTATTGCCGCGCGGTTGCATTCCGGCGGAGCGAGTTTCGACGTAACAATTCCCGTGCGAAGTTTCGGCGGCTCGTTTACTTCTTTTCGGATTCATCTACCGCCGGGAACAGTTTATCAACCGGCTTCTTCTCAGGAATTGACAGAATATCAAATCAGCGAAGCGAAACCGGAAACAAATTCCGAGAATGAAAATTCTCTTCCATCGCAAACGATTGAAGTACGGCTTGCTCAACCGACCGAAGGACCGGTATCCGTTCATTTTCTTGCGGAAACGCCAAACGCCTCCGTGCAAGACGGTTGGTTTGAATTGGGCGGTTTCGACGTCGTCGGCGCGGAAAAACAATTCGGAACGTTAACGGTTTCCGCGCCGCGCGAAACGCGTTTGCGTCGCCACAAAGAATCGAAAGGGATTCGTCCGGCAAATGTTATTTCGCCGAATGAAACGGAAAATATCGTTTCCGGTTTTGAGTATTATGAACAACCGTATTCGCTGAAAGTTCAGGCGGTTCGTCAGGCGGCGCGGATTGATCTTCTTCATCCCGAATATCAAGTGCAAATCGACCGGAATCAGGCGGTTTTACGGGCAAAATATACTTACGCTATTCGCGGAGGAAAACGCGACGCCGAAATTGATATGAACGGCTGGACGCTGACGGATATTGGACCGGAAAATTATATCAATAATAACGACATTATCGCGGAAGAACGCAAAGTTACTTTTTCTCTTCCCGAACTTGCGGGCAAAACGGCGGATATAGAATTTCGCGCGGTACGAACAATCAATCCCGACGCGACAAACAATGAAATCGCGTTTTCTTTTCCAATTCCCGAAGCGGATTTTGTTGAACCGGGAATCGCGGCGCTTTTTCCGGCGGATAACGTGAAACTGACTCCGCTTTCCGATTCCGGCAATGATAAAATCAAAGGAATGAGCCGGAAACCGCGTCGCGGAACGCCGCTGCAAATAGAAATTCCTCAACGATTACAAGAACCGTTGATTTATCTCATTGATAATTCGGCGGATAATTTGTTTTGCGGAAAATTGTTTTCGCAAAAACAAAAAATTTCCGTTCGCTCCCAAAGCAAAGCGACGCTTTACGCCAATGAACCGATTGTACAAACGTTAGATTATACGGTCGAATATGAACCGGTTTCCCGTTTGACTTTTATCGTTCCGCAAGAAATTGATAATCCGCAAGGAAATTTGCGAATTATGCTGGATTCCCGCCCGCTTGCGCTGGAAACCGTCGGCGACGGGACGCCGGAAGATTTTTTGCAGGACAATCGTTTCTTGACGAATCATAAGCCGGAAGAAAACGGAGAAGAAAAAACAACGTTCCATGATTTCAATATTCTTACCAAACGGATTTCCAACGTTGTGTGGAAACAAGTAACGTTGCCGGACGCCAAAATCGGTTCGTTTCAATTGACGTTGAGCTTTTCGCTTCCGCAGCAAGAAAAGCCGAACATTCCTAAAGATAAAACGATTCAGGCGGATATTCCCGTGATTTTGCCGATAGATGGAAAACTTCTTCAAGAATCGGTGCGAGTTCGTCTTCCGCGCGAAATTCAGGGAATTTTGGCGAGACCGGACGAAAACGAATGGGAAAGCGAATCGCCGTTTCTTGCGGACGTTTCGCCAACGACGGAAAAAATTCTTTCGCGCCGACAGCCGGAAATTTTATATCATGCGCGGCGGTTGATTTCGACATTAACGCTGGGAATCGCTCAAGATAACGCGAATCTATTAGGCGAAACGACGATTGAAAAAGGTTGGATACAAATATGGTTGTTGCCGTCAGGACGCGTCGATCGCGCCGTTTACCAATTGACAAGCCGTCAAGATCAACTGACGATTATTCTGCCGGAATCGGTTCGTAACGTCAAAACTTTACCGGTGAAAATTGACGGACGAAAAATTGACGTCCCGTTGGAAAACAATCATTCTCTAACAATTCCGCTTGTCCCGGAAACAACTCCGCAAACAGTCGCCGATTCTGTGTTTGCTTCCAACGCGATTTCGCAAGAAAGCAGAACAAACGAGACGTCCAACGCCGATTTTCCGCCGCCGCGTAAAACGATTTTCGGCAAGTTTGAAACGGAATGTCCGCACACATTGGAATTATGGTACGAGGTTTCCGCCGTTACCGAAGTCAATCGGTTTGATATGGAATTGCCGAAATTTTCCGACAAAACAGCGGTTTTTCCGATGTACTGTCAAGTCATTCTTTCTTCGTCGCGGCATCTGTTGTCATGCAATTCCAACTGGATACCGCAATATCAATGGACGTTTCAAAACGGTTATTTTTCGCGAACTTCCGAATTGAGCCAATCGGAACTGGAAGATTGGATCGGCGTTGAACATTCCGAGCCGGTAACGGGCGAATTGAACAGTTATCTTTTTCGGTCGTTGAATCCGCAAACTTCGTGCAAAATCAACGTCGCCGACCGTTCAACATTGGCGCTTGTTTCCAGCGGTATCATTTTGTTGATCGGTTTGATTTTTATTTACTTTCCCAAGACGCGCTATCCCGGCATTGTTTTTACGGCGCTTGTGTTATTCGGTTCATTTTTCGCTTATCGGGTAACAATGACAATTTTATTTTTACAGACCGGAGCGTTGGGATTGATTTTGGTTTTGCTGGCAATGTTTCTTTATCGGATGTTTGCGGTCGGCGAGGGTTGGGAATATACGAGGACTGAATCGGGAATTGCCGCGTTATCGGGGTATTCTCAATCGACGCAAAAAATTGCGGCGCTTGCCGCGGCGTCTCCCGCCGCAAACGACGCGGATTACGATTCGTCCGGCGAGGAACGAGTTCGGGTTGCGGTTGCAACAAAAGAAAATATCGCGTCCGAAGCCGTCAATGTCGTTGTGTCGGATACGCAAAATTCCGATTGGATTGACGATAGGACGCAAGCGTATCAACCGCCGCCGGAGCAGCCGGAAACGACTTGGAAATATTTTTCAGAAAACGAACGCGAAAAGGAATAACGGGAAATAGCCGATGCGAAAAATTCTATTGTTTCAATCTATTTTTCTTCGTAACGTTCGGTCTTTACCGGCGAAATTTTTTTGTTTTCTTGCGGAAACAATCCTGTTGGTTTCGTTTTGTATTTGCGTTTCATTTTCTCCTTTGGCGTCGGCGTATCCGCAAATGAATCCTTCCGCTTCCGATTCAAAAATTCCCGTTGCGGAAAATCCAACGCGGAACAACGCGGACAATATATTTTTGCCGGAAATTCGCCGCATTTTTTTTCCCGAAGACGACGTCGCCGTCATTCCGCGAGACGGACGCTCGCTTTACGTCAATATCAGCGCGGAATTATTCCGGCAACAAATGAACGTTCTCCGGCAATTCAATTCCGATAACCGGAATATTAAAAATCAAAACGTGTTGAAATCGTTGCGTTTGCACGCGCGATTGGGCGAAAACCGTATTCTTTCCGGCAAAGGGATTTTACAAATTAACGCGAAAAATTCTACGGAAACGGTCGGCGCGGTTCCGTATCAAATCAATCTTTCGCCGTTTCAATTGGCGATAACGAATCCCGTTTGGGAAAACGATAACGCGCAGGATAATAACAATATTGTATCGGAGAATACCGAACAAACAAACGCCGCGCAGCTGGGACTTGATCCTTACGGAGAAATTACGTTGAACGTTCCGAACAACGCGAAAACGTTGCATTTTGATTGGACGTTGCAAGAACAAAACGGATTGCGCAACGATATACTGTTTCTTTTTACGCTTCCGCGATCCCCCGATATAAGATTGACGTTGGATTTGCCCGCGGATAAGAAACCGGTTGTACCGTCGGGAATCGTTCAATTGTATCAGGACGAAAAACAAAAATCCGTCAACGGCGAATGGCAGGATTTACCGCAAAATTATCGGCGATGGTTGATCTTCTTCAATATCAATAAACCGTTTCAGGCGATTATTACAGCCGATGAAAATAACCCGAAATATTATCGACAGATAGGAGTTTCCTCGCGGCAATCGTATGATCTTTCGATTTACGGAATGCAGTTGAACGCTTTGTTTTTTCTCGAAAGATCGTTTCATCGTTTGGAATACTTAACGCTTGAACTGGATAAACCGCTTTATCCGCTTTCCGTGAAATTGGGCGACAGAATTTTATCATGGTCGGAAATACCGTCCGATAACGCCGCAATAACGCGATTATTGGTTTCCATTCCGCAAACCGAAACTAATGTCCGCGAATTGCAAATCCAATCGTTTTGTCCCGTTAGCGCCGGTCAATTGTGGGAATTGCCGAAAGCGCGTCTTGTCTCGCCGTTGTTTTTCTGGAGCGAAACGCGAAATATCGTGCGAGTCAATCATCCGTTGCTGACGCGCCGGATCGACGCGCCGGAACAGCGTCAGGACGTTCCGGCGTCGAACGCGGCGGATATCCCCGAAAGCGATTTGTTCGTCTTTCAGGCGTTTTCGGAAAACGCGAAAACAAGCGTCGAACTCGGCGTCAATTCTTCTTCGCTTTTCGTGCAAAGCGGCGCCAGTTTTATTTGGGGAGAACGAGAAATTCTGGCTCGCGCCGTTGTCGACGTCGCCGTTGAAACGGGACGCGTGCAACAATTAGAATTGGACGTTGCCGCAAATTGGACGGTCGATATGATCTCGTCCGATACGACGCAAATCATGAATTACGACATGGAAGACGTCGCGGACGATTCCCCAAAAAGAACGCCGCCGCGATCTACTCGATGGGTCGTCCAATTCCGCAAAATGATTGAACCGTCGCAGCCGATTCGTTTTATCGTGCAATTACGGCGACCGGTAACGACGCTGCAAAACGCGGTTCCGGCAATAGAAAAGTTGTTTGAAAATCGCGAAGAATTTACGGCGCAAATTGATCCGCGTCGGAAAAGTTATCATTTTCAGGAAGATTTCGTGCCGTTTCACGTTGTCGACGCCCGCGAAGGAACGCGGCTTGTCGCGTTTGATACGTCGCGAAAATATCGATGGATTTCGCCGGACGCCGGCGCGTTTCAATTGCCGGTCATTCCGCGCGACCGCGTCAACGACCGATTTGACAAATTACCTTTGGGAACCGTTTTTGCCGTCGATAAATCCGCAACCAACGTTTTTTTGGAAACGGAACCGCTTCAACCGGCTTATGAAATGTCCGCGATTACGAATTTGTCTTTGCGAAACGGTTATCTCGTGGAGACGTGTCGTTTTTATTGCGTTCCAACGGATAATTCGCGAGTGGAACGATTATACGTCAATTTTTCGCCGGGAAACAAAACGAAAACAACGACAAATTCTTCTACGGCGGATAACGATTTGTTATCAACGCCAACGTCTTCCTGGAATTGGGAATTAGAACAAGCGACGGAAACGCCGCAAATCAAAGCGGTATTAACGGACAATCCGCCTTTTTCTTCTTGGATTCCCGACGGAGAATGTTGGGAAATAACATTAACGCCGTCGCGCAGTTTGCCGTTTGAAATGACCGCGACGCGAATTTTTCCTTTTGAAAAACAAATGAAAATTCCGACGCCGTTTTTCCCGGAAATCGCAACCGGCGAAGCGTTATTCCATATTGAAACAAAAGACGCAATTCTTTATCGTATCCTTGAAAATCATGCGGAAAACATTTCGGGATTGCCGATTCTTCCGAAAAATGAAAATTCGTCCGCGTTTTTTGCCGACGATTTCTCCGAGCGGTTGTTTGCCGTATCGTCGGAAGAAGATTGTTTTTTACGAGAAACTTATCGTTATCATCCCGTCGTTTCCGATTCCGGTCGTCACGGATTACTCATTCTTGAACCGCAAAACGAATCCGTTCCGGTTTCGCAAAACGCTGCGGCGCAAGAGCGGGAAAATGATAACGGCGACGGCGGTTTGTCGAAAGGAACCATATGGAATATGACGCTGCATACGCGCTACGACGAGAACGGCGAACACGTTTCCTACGCGGTAATCGAACTTGAAAACCGTTTATTACGGCAGTTAAAAATCACGACGCCTCGCAAAATAACGCGGGAAAATATTCGTAATATTTGGGTCGATCATGAAAAAGGAATATGGCAAAGCGTCGTCAATCAATCCGGCAAAACCGATATTCTTATCGACCTTTCGCCGCAACAACGTTATACGACAATCGTCATAGAATATTCGCGTCAAAAAGAAAATTCAACAAACGATAACATTCTTTTTCCCGATCAATTCGCGATAGAAGTTCCGGTGATTTCGCAAAAATGGTTCGCATGGTATCCGCCGCAGTATTACGGTTATTTGCAGCCGCTTGATTCGCCGAAATTGACGTCGGGAAAATTTTTCAATATTTTTAACGGCGCTTCGCAATCGCGGGGATTTTCCCGCAACGATTTTCCTATCATTTCCGATCCCCCGTTAAAATTTTCTTTGTTTATGTCGAAACAATTTGTCCGTTCCTGTTTTTCCGGTTCTGCGCAAAAACGGCTCGCCGAATGCGCCGACCGATTGATTCGTTTGTTCAACGACGCGGAACAATTGCGGCAAATTCGCGCGGATATTACCGCCGATTCCACAAAAACAAACGCCGATACAAAATCTTCCGCAACGACAAATCCTCCGGCGGAAAACCATTCGTCGCCGCAAACCATTTCATTCTCCGCAGATATTCCGACGTGGGGAGAATTACTGACTTCGTCGGTATTTGAAAATCAAGTTTCCGGTAATTTTGCGGGGCGTCCTTTGAATCGTTCGATTCATCCAATGAATATTTTTGTGGATAAAAATTCGTTGGCGTATTTTAATATCTACGCCGATTCGCCAATTTGTCGGGAAAATAGAAACGATTTTCCGAATCGTAATTTATTGGAAAAAAATCATCTTGCCGTAATTTTCGACGCCAACGATAATTTACTTGTCACGACGTCGTTATTATCGGCAAAAATCCGTCATTGTCTTATGCCGATTCGTCCGAACTGTTTTTGGTATTTCCCGCACGGGAATATTGCGACATTTTTGCAGAAACAACAAGAAACAAACAATTTCTTTCTTGTTTCCGCCAATCATTGGAAAAGTAACGCCGATCCTCTTCGTTTCAAATCGCCGTTTCTTCCTCCATTAACTCCACCGGATATTTATCGCGACGGTTGGGCGGCGCGGGAATTAGAAAACAATGCGGGTTCGCGTCCGGCAATTTTATTAATTCGGAAAAGCACGCTTACCGCGTATCAATTGCTCGCGTTTTTTATCGTCGTTCTGACCGCGTGGAAAATTCCGCTCAAACAAATTACGTGGCTAATTATTTTGCTGATTCTCTCCGTTACGGCGATTATGTTTTTCCCGCTTCCGTACATTGGAATTGCGCACGGCGTTTTTTGGGGCGATTTATGCGCCGTCGCTTTTCTATTGTTGCGAAACCGCAAATTGTTTGTCGTTTCTCCGAAACCGGCGGGTTACGATAACACAACGATTCTTTCGACAAAATTATCTACGGAAGATTCGGAAATCGGCGAAGTGCGAAATCTTGTTTCGCAGGAATCGCAACAGGAAATCGTTCGCGAACCGGAAAGTACGGAAATTGATTTCTCTGAGGAAAAAGCGATCAGCGAAGAAATTCCAACGGATAAATCCGATAGAAAAACGAATCGTCGAGAAAAAAAAGAGAAGAGCGACGCTTTGACTTTTCTCGCGTTTTTTCTCGTTTTATTGTTGGAACATTTGGGAACGTCCGAAGTTTTTTCGCAAATTCAATCAACGACGTCAACCGACGCGTTTTTGGGTTCAAACAATCCGTCGTCAGGGATTTTTACGGAACAAGCAAACGCCGGAAAAACGTTGGAAACCGCCGCGCCGCAAACGTCGAACGCTTCGGTTCTTTCGAATCATTCCAAAAATTCTTCGGACGCCGCGCAACGGAAAGAACCGTATTCCGTTTTTATTCCTTATAATAAAGAAGGTAAAACCGGCGACTTGTATTATATTCCTGAAGAATTGTATCGATTACTGATGATTCCGGGACGCAATTTGAAAAATTCCGGTCAATGGCAAATTCAGAAAGCCAATTACGCCGGCGCTCTTGTCCGCGACCCTATACAAAATGAAATCATTCTTTTCAATCTCAAAGCGACTTACGAAATTGAACTTGCCGATCATTTCGCGTCTGTTCGTCTGCCGGCGACGCCGATCTTGCCGGACGGAGCAAAATGCGACCGCCGATTGATTCAACCGGTTTTCAATTCTGCCGATAACGAATATCTCTTTACAATTGTCGGACAAGGACGGCATCAATTAGAACTTTCGCTTGCGCCGACTGTTTATGACGAAATGTCGTCGCGGCAATTTGAATTTACGATTCCCGGCATACCGGATTCGACGCTGGAACTGACGTATCCGAATACCGCGTCGCCTGTTGAAGTGCGATATGCGCTCGGCAAAATCAGCGCCTTTTCTAATTCGTTAAAAGCGGAACTCGGCGCAGTTAACAAACTTTCCGTTTCATGGATTACGAAACCAATTTCTTCCGTAAACGAGCGTTTGAACGCCTCGCAATATTTTTTGCTGGAAATTTTTCCGAAACAATCACGGCTTTATGCGCAATATCGTTTTCACATTGCCGCTTCGTCTCCAACGTCGCAAGTACAAATTGCCGTCGATCCCCGATACCAGCAAGACGGAGACTATCGCGTTATCGGCGGAACAGCGCAAATTGATTCTATCACGATTCATGATAACGTCGCCGCAATCCATTTTCGTCATCCGGTTACGGAAAATATCACGCTTCAAGCAAATTATATTCTCAAAAATATTGCCGGCGGCGATTTTTCCGGTTTGGGGATCGTCGCGTTGCCGCGATTTTCCGTAAACAACGCGCGTCTTGACCGCTCGTGGCTCGGCGTTTCTCCCGGCGCCGCGCAAATCGAACCGCCGCTTTCAAACATCGAAACGAAAATCTTTGAAAATACATGGGAATCATTCGCCGATACAAACGAAACTTTGAAAAAACCGGTTGTTTCGCACGCTTACGATTTATTACGTCTGCAAGAGAATTGGTTTCTTTCGATAAAAAGCCGCCCGACCTCCTATCGCGCGGAACAACGGCAATGGGTATTTTATCGAAATAAAACGATTCATACGGTAGCGGAAGCGGAAATTTCGCCATCGTACCATAATAACAACGCGGCGGCAAACAATTCAAATACGTCTTATCCCGCAATTTCCGCCACTTTAAAATCCCCCGTTTCCGACGCCGGAATCGGTTTAACGACAAATCCTGAAACGCCGGACGTCGATATTCCTACATTTTTTTACGCGTTTCAGACTCCGAAAAATTTCCGCTATGAATCAGTTGACGTTAAAAACGCCGACGGCGGCGCCGCTGAGAAACCGCGAGTCGAACAACAGGGCGAAAAGCTCGTTTTATTTTTTCAAAAAGCGGTCGCGAATAATTTTACCGTATCGTTATCAGGAATCATTCCGCTCGAACAAGATCGGGAAATTCCGTTTCCTCTCATTACGCATGAAGATCAAGTCAAAGCGAATTATTCGGTTTACTCTTATCGCGATACGTCCGTGTTAGTCGAATCGAAAATAGCGGAGACGTCCGCGCGTCCCGTAGAAAATACCGTAAATCAAATTCCGGCGGGATTTGCAGACGGGATTTTTCTTTCCGCGTTTCGGATTACGTCGCTTTCCGATTTTGCCGCGTCGCGGATTTTATTGAAACCCAACAAGCCCCGCGTTACGGGAAAAATGATTTCGCAGTTGAGCCGTAACGTCAATAGCGATCATTGGGACATGTCCGTTGATTGTAGTCTGGATATTTCGCAAGGCGAATTAGATCAGATTATGATATTCGTTCCGGTCAATCTTAATGAAACGCTCGCGGAAGCGATTCCAAAATCCGATTTTTCCATAACGCAAACGAAAAGAAACAACGGCGCTCTTATTCAGGTGAAACCTCATAAACCGCTTGCCGGAAAAAAAACGTTTCGCCTTCAATTTCCGGTCAACGGCGGTTTGGATTCGTTTACGGTTCCGAATGTTCGTTTTCAAACAAGCGGAAATATCGAGAAATATCTGGCGCTTTTGCGTCAATTTGTAGGAAAAATACTTGACTGGACTCCTGCGAATCTTACGCCGATTGTACCGTCCGACGAACTCTTTTTTCAAATCGGTAATGAAGACGAAGCGTCGCATATTTTGACCAGAAACCCGGAACAATATCAATATTACCGAATTGAGGGCGATGAATTTTCCGCAAGTCTTAATACAATGGAACAACCGTCGTTTGTTTCCTGTCAGGACGTCGCGTTTTTTGTCCGAAAGAACAACGTTTGTTTTGCAGTTTCCGCATTTGATATTCAAAATTACGGTTTGACGTATTGCGACGTCCGTATTCCCGCAAATTATCAACTTGTACAAGTTCAATTGAACGATCATTCTCCTATGCCGATGCCGCGCGGCGGTCATGTTTATCGCGTCGAGTTGCCGACAGACTCGCAAAAACAACGACTTACGATTGTCGCTTGTTCCGGGAATCCTGCGTTCAAAGAAAAAACGTCGGATATTGTATTGCCGTTTCCCGAACTTGTCGATTTGCCGGTTCAGAAAACAATCTGGGAATGTTATTATGAAGATACGGCGGATCCGTTTTTCTCGTCGGCATACAAATTTGCGGCGGCGTCCCGTAATAAAATCAACGTAACATTGCGCGCGGCGGAAAAGATAAATTCAACAGATTCCGCAAAAAAAACAAAAACGTCTTTGGATTTATTCCAAAAAGAATTAACGTCGTTGCAACTTTCTAATAGGACGGAGTTATGGACGCGGGTTCAGTTGTTTCGCCAAAATCAATTATTGACGTTATTAAAAAATACGCCGCAAACATCCGGGCATGAAGAAAATTTGAACCGTTACCGTTTATGGTACAATCAATGGCAAGAAACCGACGAACAAATCAAACGGTCGTTGAAATTTGCGGCGTCGGACGCGGAGAATAACGCGTGGCTTTCGGCGTTTTTGCGAACGTCGCCGGCTAAAACAAAAACAAACGACGAATTGGAAACGGAATTACAAGAATTAAATATCGCGGCTTCTTTTGTCAACGATTGTTTTTCCTCTAAAAATACGGCGCAACTTCGCAATGAAGCGGTTCGACAATACAATGCAATTTCAGGAACTTCTTCACGAGACGATGAAAATATTCCTATCGCGTCGCCGACCGGCGACAATCGCGATTCGTATGCGTTACAATTTATGGAAAGCGCGTCGCCTATTCATTATATTGCCGGTCTTGGAACGCATTCTATTGCGGAATTGATATTAACTCGTCAACAACCTCAAGAATCCATTTTCCAAAATAAATATTCTATTGCGTTCTTTTGGGGAGCGTTTTGCATTGTGCCGGCTTTTTTGCTTCTTTATCGACGAACAGCCCCGATGTTCCGTCGTTTTTCCGTGTTTTTTATTATTGGATTAGTTGTTTTTTGTTGGTTTTTTGCCCGCCCTAATCTTATTGGTTGGGGAATCTTGCTTATTTTACTGATCGCGGTACTTCGCGTGCAATGGAATAAAATGCGTTTCGCAACGACGCGTCTTTCCCAAAAAGAAAAATAACGGATTGTTTCATTAATCCGGAAATTTGTTTCCGAAAAAAACGTAAAATATTTTCATTGTTGTTTCTACGAAATTCTGTCAATTTTATTCCTTCTGTCAAGAAAATTCTGAAATTTATGACGCGCAATATTGCGGATACTCGACAAAAAAATTCGTCTTCTCGTAAAGCGTTGATCGCGATGAGCGGCGGCGTGGATAGTTCGGTGGCGGCTTATCTGACAAAAGAACAAGGTTTTACTTGTTTAGCCGTTACCATGAAATTGTTCGTCAACGATACGATTGGAACGGAACTCGGTAAAACCTGTTGTTCGCTTGCCGACGTCGAAGACGCGCGAAGCGTCGCGTTTCAACTCGATATGCCGTTTCGCGTGTTTAATTTTACCGATACGTTCAAAGCGGAAGTGATCGACCGATTCATCGACGCTTATCAAAACGGCTGGACTCCCAATCCGTGTATTGATTGCAATCGGTATCTGAAATTTGATCGGCTTTTTCTGCGGTTGAAGGAAATCAATTACGACTACATTGTCACCGGACATTACGCGAGAATCGAACGTGACGACGTTACCGGTCGTTATCTGTTGCGAAAAGCGGCGGACGATACGAAAGATCAAAGTTACGTTCTTTACGCAATGACGCAAGAGCAACTCGCGCATACGATGTTTCCTCTCGGCGGTTTGCAAAAGCGGCAGGTGCGGGAAATCGCGTTGGCAAACGGATTCGTCAACGCGAAAAAACGGGAAAGTCAGGACATTTGTTTCGTTCCCGACGGCGATTACTCGCAATTTATCGAGCGAACGACAGGAAAAGTTTGGGAAGAAGGCGACGTTACGGACGTCAACGGCAAATTACTCGGTCGCCATAAAGGAATCATTCGTTACACGATAGGTCAACGAAAAGGTTTGGGAATCGCTCTTTTAAAACCGTATTACGTTTGCGATAAAATCGCGGAAACGAATACGGTCGTGTTGGGCGAGGAAAGCGATTTGAACAGTAAAACGTTAGAAGCGGGCGACGTCAATCTGATCGCGTGCGAACAATTAACGTCGCCGGTTCGCGTTACGGCGAAAGTCCGTTACAAACAAAAAGAAGATTTCGCGGTCGCGGAACAAATTGCGTCCGATCGTTTGCGAATCACGTTTGACACGCCGCAAAAAGCGATCGCGCGAGGTCAGGCGGTCGTTTTATACGACGGCGATATTATTCTCGGCGGCGGCACGATTCTTTCCGCAAGCCGCGAATAAAACGAAAAGTTAAAAATTAAAAGTTTCGCAAACGGAATACGGCGTTCTGTGATTGAAATAATCATTTGTCCAACTTTTTCGCTTCACTTTATTAACGATTAGCGAAAATGCTCCGGTCTGGAATCTCCCGTCTTTTTCTCTTCCGCCGTTTGACGCCAGTAAGAAAAGTCCGGTTTATCTTCGCGGTCAATCTTTTGGAACTTGTCAAGATTGTTGTAGGGATAAGCGTCGAGAATTTTGAGTTGAGATTCCGTCAACCGCAGTTCCAACGGCGCCAATTCTATACTCCCCTTGAAACCGGCGCGATAGTAATCCCGAATCGCGTTTATTCCAACTTTCACCGCGAAATACGCTTCCTGACAATACTCGCCTAACTCGTTTGTTAATCGGGATATTTCCGCCGGTTCCGTTGCGAGAGTCCGTAGAAATTGCGTCAACTCAATCCGCGTGCGCATCCACTCGTAACGCGATTCCGCATAAACGATGATCGGAGCGCTGGGATTTGAGACAAGATATTGTTCCGCAATTGCGTCGTATTTTTGTTTGGCGAGCGCCGTTTGTTTTTCGAGCAATTGTTTTCTGAAAGCGGAAAAAGCTGTTTCCGGTTTCTTTTCCTTCGGGAAATTGTTTGGCGCTACGGTTTCATTTGCCGGTTTTTCCGTTTTGATTTCTTGCGGAAAACCTTCGACGCGTTTTTGTTTGATAAAACGACCGTCTTTGTCGTAAGTAAATTCCGCACAATTCGTGATCCGCGTTTTATCCCAAATCAACGCTTCATACTTGTAACGAATCGTCAAACGACCCTCTTCGTCCGTTACGACGTCGCTCCATTCAAGCGATTTCCGCATAGTAATGTCGCGGAAATTGTGCATAAAAAAATCTTCGACATAACCAATAAGTTTTGCTTTTTGTTCGGAAATCGGTTTTGTTTTTTCCTCTTCCTGTTGCGCGGACGTCGTCGGGACAACCGCCAGAAACGCCAGCATCAGAAGACTTCCGCCGACAAGATTCCGGCGGCAAAAATGTTTACGAATGTTTGTAAACGCGAGCATTGTTTCTTTCCTTTTTTTTCATTGTGAAATTTTTGAAAAATCCCCGTTAATTTAACTTTGATTGAAATTATCTCACAATGAAAATTCTATGTCAATAGATTTTGGGAAAATGCCGCCAAAATCGATATTGGGAAGCGCTTTATTTTTTCGCCGTAACGATTGATCCCATATCTTCGGTAGGCGCCGCGAAACAAACGTCGGAAAAGCCCGCGATTTCGAGGTCTTCTTTGACTTCGTCAAACGTGTAACACATACCGGTTTGCGTCGCGGTCAGCATATTGATTGCGAAAAGCGCGCCGCCGGACGGTTTAGTGCGCGTCGCGTCCAAAATATAATCGCGGACGGCAATCGTTCCGCCCGCGTCGAGCACGCGAAAAATCTTTCGATAAAGCGATTGCGAAGTTTCGCGTCCGAATTGATGAATAATCGCGCTCACCCATGCGAAATCCGCTCCCGCCGGAAATTCGTCGTAATCGAAATCGCCGCTTGCGTAATGAAGCTGCAACGCGAAACGGGTTCCGGCGAACCGTTTTTTCGCCTCTTCAATCGCCAACGGACGGTCAAAAATAGTCGCCTGCGCCGACGGGTTTCGTTCTAACATCGCCAACGTGTAAGTTCCCGAAGCGCCGCCGACGTCGAGCAAATGTTTGAATCGGAGAAGTCCGATCTTTTCGAGACGATCCGCAACTTTCGCGGCAAACGCGATTCCGACAGAGTTCATCGCCAGCACAAACGAGCGATAATCTTCCTCCGCGCCGAGCGGACTGACCACGCGATCCATTGGTTTGCCCGAGCGGATTGTCCGCGACATTTCCGCCCATTGCCGAATACAATTCAAACGATGACGCAGCATCGGCGCAAACGTATTCGGATGATTGACGTCGAGCAATTCCCGATACTCGGCGACAACGCGGTAAAGCGGCTGCGCGTCGTTAGATTTTTCGAGAAAACCAAGCGAAGTCAACGAGTCGAGAACCATAACGGTTGCCCGCAAATCGACGTTCCGCAACTTTGTCAGTTCCGCCGCCGAGACGTTTGTTTGCGTCAAGGGCGTTAATAAATCCAATTCCGCCGCCGCTCCGAGAAGACAAATTTCTTCGTAACTTTGCGACGAGCGTTCTAATCTTTGATAAGCGTTTGACATAAATACTCCTTTTCTTTGGTCGTTACCGCGTTTATTTTTCTACATCATACCGGCTCTCTTGAGACGGGGCGGTTTGAGAAAATTAAAAGTTAAAAGCGAAAAGTTGGAAGAAAGCAAAAAGATAAGAGCTAAAAGTTTTGCAAGCGGAATTTATCGTTTTGATATTGAAATAATCCTTTGCTTAACTTTTCACTTTTCGTTTTTAATTTTCTTCCAACCTCATTTATACCTAACTTTCCGAAAAAAACAATGAATAGCGTCGATTTGCCTAAAAATCCAAACCTTATTACTTCATTTTGAGACATTGCAGATAGAGAATAGGAAAAATAAGGCAATGAGGTTTGTATTTTTGGGGGATTCGTTGCTGCTGAGATTGTTTTGGAAACGAAACCGACGGATAGTAACTTACAATCGCGAACTCATGAAAGTTCTTTATGAAGATATTCGCAAACAACTATTCCGCCGCTCCTTAAAAACCCCCTCTTGACCGACATTATTAAAATCCTAGCATTTCCATTATTCACCTCCTATGGAACTTTATCAATGATCACAATCAGAAATAGCGGCTCTGAAAGCGCTGCATAAAACGCTCCAGCGGAAACGAGAAGCTGACCGCGTTAAAGCTGTTTATAGGCT
>JAISZO010000265.1 GCA_031269105.1 Planctomycetaceae bacterium
GAGGGAATTATTGGAATTGGAAAAAGCGTATAATAGACGATTAGCAAGAGAATGAGTCGCTATTGAACGCGTAAATCGAATGATTAAAACATTCCGTATCTTAAAAGATAGATACCGAAATCGAAGGAAAAGACACGACATTCGGACGATTCTACTCTGCGCTATCACAAACCACGAATTGACACTACAAAAAGGTTAGAGAAAAGGTCTAATAAAAATGGTTGAAATAAAAACAACAAACGAAGTATAAAAAATTACAACTCACACGTCAAGACGAATTTTAAAGGAAGAAGAGTATATTATGCCAATAAGTTGAGATTTTGTAATAACGTTTAATCGTAAGCATAAGGGACTTGTTCGGACTGTAATGAACAAAGCGCGTTTTCGGCGGCGTGTTGTTCGGCGTTTTTTTTCGTATTTCCCCACGCGGGCGGAAAATACTGTCCGTTAATTTTCACGGAAACCTTAAAACATTTGCAATGATCAGGTCCTTGTTCGTCAAGAATAAGATATTCGGGAATCGCTCCAAATTCTTTCTGTACCCTATCTTGCAGCATCGATTTGTAATTGTCATACGTAATACTTTCAGAAAGTTTGACGACTTCAGGAGAAAAATGTTGCAAAATAAATCGCCGGGCAATTTTTATTCCGCCGTCAAGATAAAGAGCGGCGATGACCGACTCGACGGCATTTGCCAAAATCGACGGCGGCAGTTTTTCTCGCAACACTCCGCGTCCAACCAACATAACTTTGTGCAATTTAAGATTTTGCGCAATTCGATAACACGTTTCACGACTCACAACCGCCGATTTAATTTTCGTTAAAACGCCTTCATTGCGATTGGGATACTTTTTAAATAACAATTCGCAGATTACGTATCCTAAAACGGCGTCCCCCAAAAATTCCAGACGCTCGTAGGAATCTTCGGGAGTCTTCGCGCCAGATGGGTGCGTCAGCGCTTGCACGAGGAGTGATGGATCGTCAAAATCGTAAGCGAGAATCTTTTCGCAAATTTTTACCGCTTCAACTTTATCCATTTTGATTTCTTTTGCTTAAAATAATAAAACAAACATCACAAAATTTAATTTTATCGGTTTGCACAAAGATTTCAAGTCAAGAAACCGCTATTTTTGTAAATAAACACGATTACAATAAGATAAGGCAACTTCTAAAAACCTATTTTTCAGGACAAAATTTTCAGAATTGACAAATCAGAAAACCATCTGTAAATTCTGTACATTTTGTTTATTCTGTTAAAAAATTAGTTGTACGTAAAAAATTTATGTTTTCAAATATTCGCAATAGGTTTTTAGAAATTCCCATGATTTATTCCGCCGCTCATTAAAAAAACCTTTTGACCGACATTATTAAAATATTATACTTTCCATCGGTCTTGTTGCATAATTATTTTACATCCTAACTTCAATGCACTCAAGTAATTACATTAAAAATAAAACAGGTCGTGTTTTGAATGTATTATTGATGTTATTTTTCAAATATATCGGTATTTTAGATGTGTTTGAAAAATGTATACAATAATACGCATAAAATGTGGTGTTTAAAATTTTGAATGTAAGTTTAATGAAGAAAAGTACTTACTCATGTTACGCCCCTTTCTGCGCGTTTCATTTTCCCCAGTTCGATCCATGCGGCTTTGGACGCCGCCCAGTCGATTTTCGCTTTGAGGGCAAAATGATTGAGTTTGCGAGCGAACCTTAACTTCTCCAATTTAATAGACGCCGCCGGCGAAGCAAATAAACGACGACTTTGCGTGGTCGCCGTTGTACGACCAACACTGCTCATACAAATCCAATCTGTCATCCATGATAAAAATTTTGGTTCATCAGGAAAGTTCGTACCTTGTTTTTTGTAAAACCCTAACCTATTGAAATACAAGGAGTTGTATCATCCCATTCCAAGAGAGACAATATCAAACTCCAAGTAACGCAGTCGGTTTATCGAAGCTCAGTTCCGGCTCCCAACGAAAGTGGCAAAAGGGGAAATTTCATCACTCTTTATAAAATAACAACTTAAACAAGGTACGAACTTTCCTGATGAACCAAAATTCTACTCCTTTCTTGGGATTCGTAATTTTCGGAACAACGTACTACCCAAAACGCATAGTTTACCAGATTAGGAACAATTCGGCAATAAAAATTCTTAACGAAAACAAAACCAATACCTGCCTACTGCCTGACAACTAATGCGTAACATCAGTTAATCATGTATTGAAAGGGGCGGTTTGTATTCTACTCGAAACGTTTCCTTGATAGAAGTAATGATTTCGTCGCTGTTTTGACAAAGATTTTCATCAAGATAGCGACTAATTTGTTTTTCCTTGTTGTTTGGTCGGCAAGGATTCTCTGCCGACGTTCTTAAGCTGGTAAAAATTATTGTGCCGCACGACATGCAAGAACAAACAACAAATCGGAAAGACGATTCAAATATTGTAAAATTATCGGCGAAATGTTTGAAGAAAAATGATTCGTTTCTTTGTTGTTTTGAGCGGCGCTTTCGCATTTTTGAATTTCGTTCCAATGTACCAAAGAACGTTCCGCGCGTCGGCAGACGGTTCGGGCAACATGCAATAATGCTGAAACACGGTTATCGCCCGGTATTATAAACCCGCGAAACGAGAAAGACGCCGCCGAAACGCGGTCGATTTCTTGTTCAAGTTGTTGAACGTGTTTTGGCGTAATAGATATTGTTGCGTTATTCGCTTTGTTGTTTTTTCTTTTAGGCAGTTTTGCCAATTCGCCGCCGAGCGTTAACAACGTTTTTTGTATATCGAAAATCAACGCTTCTTCGACGGTTTTTTCCGCTCGCACAAAACCAAGAAACGCGGATAATTCGTCAATACAGCCGCCTGCGTCAATTTCCGGCGACGCTTTGGAAACCCGCTGTCCTAAAATATTGGTCGTCATTCCGTCGTCGCCGGTTTTGGTATAAATCGACATGTCATTCTCCTTCTGGGATTGAAACAATCATTTGTCTGTCCAACTTTAAAAATCCTTCGTGAAATCTTCGCGGCGAAGTTGAAATTTTCTATTGAGAACCTTATTTTTACATCATTTTCCGAACAAAACAACCTCAGTAGCCAAACGCCGCGCACAAAAACAACCTTTTCTCTCATTTTGAAACATTGCAGACAGAATAGAAGTATTCCTAAAAACTTATTTTTTAGACAAGATTTTTTATTCCAATCTCTCCTGTCGATTATGTTAATCTTGTCGAAAAAATATTCCAAATTTGTTTGTTGAAGGTTTTTAGAAGCGCTCTTGATTTTATTGTTTGCACCATTTCAAAATGAGATCATTAGCGTTGTTTTTTGACGTTGGTTAAAATCTCAAATTTTCGTCTTGACGCGAAATCGATAAAATGTTATCTTTTTACCGTTTCATGCGGGATACTCCGATTCTATTTTGCGTCGGTTGCCCAAATTGTATATTTCACGAAGGAACGACTCTTTTTAAGACAAAATTTATCAAGGACAAGGAAGCCGAATAACAATGGCACAAATTATTTCTCTCGGTACGTCGCGCGGAGATCATACTCAACAAGTTCCTCTGCTCGACTTAAAACGTCAGTACGCCGAAATTTGCGACGATATGGACGTAGCGTTGCGAAGCGTCAGCGATTCCGGGCAATTCGTTCTCGGACCGGAAGTTAAAAAATTAGAACAAAATCTTGCGGCATACTGTCAGGTTGATCACGCGGTCGGTTGTGCGTCGGGAAGCGACGCTTTGTTGCTTTCACTGATGGCATGCGACATAAAATCCGGCGACGAAGTGATTGTGCCGAGTTTTACGTTTTTTGCTACCGCTAGCGCGGTGACGCGGTTAGGAGCAACGCCGATTTTCGCGGACGTCGAGCCGAAATCGTTCAACATTGATCCGCATCATGTTGCGCAACTTATCAATGAAAAAACGAAAGCAATCATTCCCGTCAATTTGTTCGGACAAATGGCGGAAATGAAAACGCTGAATGATTTGGTTCGCGGGCGGAATATCGCGATGATTGAAGATTCTGCGCAAGCAATCGGCGCGGAATTAGAAAATCGGCGTACCGGAAGTTGGGGCGATATGTGCGCGTTGAGTTTTTATCCGACCAAAAATCTCGGCGGCGTAGGCGACGGCGGAATGGTCGTGACGAATAATGCGACATTCGCGGACAAATTGCGGCTTCTTCGCGGTCACGGTATGGAACCGCGTTATTATCACAGTATCATCGGGATCAATAGCCGTTTGGATTCGTATCAGGCGGCGGCGCTGAATGTCAAATTGCCGCACTTGGATAAATGGACGACAATGCGGAAACAAAACGCCGACCGTTACAACGCTCTTTTTTGCGATGCGGATTTAGACGAGATGGTTGTTTATCCTGAAACCTTGCCGAACCGCCGTCATGTTTGGAATCAATATGTGATTCGCGTACCGAACGGTTTGCGCGACGCAATGCGGCAAGAACTTACCGAATCGAAAATCGGCACGGAGATTTATTATCCGCTTGGTTTGCACGAGCAGGAATGTTTCCGCTACTTGGGTTACGCGCTGGAAAGTTTACCCGAAACATTCCGCGCAACTCGGGAAGTGATTGCTCTGCCGATTTACCCGGAATTGACCGAACAAGAACAAATTTTTGTCGTCGAAAAAATCAAACAATTCTGCGAAAAACAACGTCAATTCACGTTGCCGAAAGCGGCGTAAAATTATCGACAGGGAATCTCTGAAAACCTCTTTATTGTTCACCGCGAAGGACGCGAAGAAGATAGTTAAGTGAAAAATTAAAAGTTTCGCAAGCGGAATTTTTAACTTTGTGATAAAAACAATCATTTGCCCCACTTTAAAAACACTTCGTGAAAACTTCGCGATTCTTCGTTCTTCGTGGTGAAAGATGAAAACCGGCAGTTTTATCAACGACGCGCGATTTCGTTACGTCGCCGACCGCCAGATAACCGCGCTTCTCGACGTTTGCAAAACTCCAAAAGAGAGACTTCTTTTAGCTCTCGCGCGATACGGCGGCTTGCGGATTCCTTCGGAACTTGCCCAGTTCAAAAAATCCGATGGGAATTGGGAACGTCACCGCTTTACCGTTCCTTCCCCGAAAACGGAACGTAAAGGAAAGGCGTCCCGTCAAGTTCCAATCTTTCCTGAATTGAGACCGTACCTCTTAACATTCCTCAATTCCATTCCTGACGAGGCACGCCTCTTTCCAGAATTGACGCCCGAAACAGACATGTTATACTCATTTCGCTAACGACATAGTTCTTTGCAAAGTTTCATAAAACCTTATAATACGAATAATAGATTTTTCTAAAATTTTGTCAAGGACGACCTCCCTGCTCCACCTAACTTTATCGGATTCTGAAATAGCGAAGTGGAACGAAGTTCTCGC
>JAISZO010000279.1 GCA_031269105.1 Planctomycetaceae bacterium
GTTCAGCAAATCCGTCGGGATTTTCGGCGTTTCGCGCAGAATTTCCGCTTGCCTCCGTCGGACTTATACGATTCGCCGGGCAACTTTTCCGGTCTCCGAATAAAACATTCCGGTCTCCCGGATAACTTTTTCGTCATCCCGGATAACTTGTCGGGATGTAAGTTTATTGAAATCAGGGAAAGTGGAGAATAATGAGGATTTCAAGAAAAGATGCGGGCATTCGAGGCATCCATAAAAACTAAAAGTGAAAAGTTGGCAATTGGCAGTTTCAACGACAGAGCGCCAACTTTAAAAATTCTTCGTGCTTCCTTTGCGACTTCGCGGCGAAAAAATAGTTTTTCGAATTTGTTTAATTTTTATTTAACTCATCCGAGTCCGGCGATTTTTTTGAATTTGTTTCCGGGTAACTGATGCGGTTGTGCCGCGTTGCCAAAATCGAATTGATAATCGAGTTTTCAATCGTCCGCAATTCCTGAAGCGTCAAGCCGCTTTCGTCAAATTGCCCGTCTTTCAATTTATCTTCCGAAATGTGTCGAACTAACGCCTCAATTTTATTCGGCGAGGCGTCCCGCAACGAGCGGCATGCGCTTTCCGAAGCGTCGGCAAGCATTAAAATTCCGGCTTCTTTCGATTGCGGTTTCGGTCCCGGATAACGAAAACTTCCTTCGTCCAGCGACATTGTATAACCTTGATCTTTACTCTGCCGCGCCGCTACTGAATGAAAAAACGAAACCAACGACGTGCCGTGATGCTGTTCCACAAGATCAATAATCGGTTTCGGAAGACGATGTTGCCGTACTAAGTCCGCGCCGTCTTTCACATGCGCGACAATCACCAGCGTACTCATACGCGGTTCTAACGTGTCGTGAATATTGTTTCCCGGCGTTTGATTCTCCGTGAAGTATTCGGGATTCAATATCTTTCCGATATCGTGAAAATACGATCCGACGCGAACCAACAATCCGCGCGCTCCAATCGCTTCGGCGGCAGTTTCCGCAATCGACGCCACTTGCAGCGAATGACTGTAAGTCGCCGGCGCGCGCCGCGTCAATTCATGCAACAACGGATGCGACGGATCGCCGAGTTCCAGCAAACTGATGTCGGTTAAAATTCCGCACGGATGTTCAATCAACGGCAAAAGCGCCGTCATCAGAATTGCGGCGGCTAACGTCCAGCTTGCGTTGAGCGCGGCGAATGTGAAAAGAACTTGCGTGATTTCCTGACCTTCAACCATTTCAATGAAAAACGTCAATAAAAACGCAATCAAACCTCCGAACGAACCGACCATCACCAATTTTGTGCGGCTTCGCAAACGTCCAAGATAAACCACAATCGCCGCCGTAACGCCGACAAATAAAATCATCGTGAAAATCGAATTGGTCTGCGACAACGAAACGACAAACGAAACAATCATCGTCGCCACAAGCGAAAGTTCCCACGAAAACGCAATCGCAACGCCTTGAGCCAGTAATAAAATCGGAATCAGTTCCAAGTTGGAAACGTTAGGAACAAGCGAATGCAGCGTCGTTGCCGCCACGACCGTCGCCACGACCAAAAGATAAAAATAAAACATTCCCCACGCCGTTTTCGGTTTTCGGCGTTCGCGGCGGTGCAAAAAAACGATGGCTAAAATCGACATCGCCAGCGTAAGAAAAAACACGCCGCTAAAACGCAACGTTTTTTTGTAAAGCGTCCGATGTTGCAGCCGCTCTTCGTGTTCCGCTTTCAAAATGCGGATTTCACGCCGCATAATCGGTTGGCCGGCTTTGAGCAAAAGATTTCCGACCGCAAATTCCCGAAACAATTCTCCGCCCGGCGTTAATTTCAGTTGTCCCGCTAATTCGTCGTGAATCAGCGTCGTTTGTCCCGTCGCAGGAACGACGCTTGGCGGCGTAAATTCCGGCGGCGCGGCGTTTGTTGGAATCAGGTTTGGTTTGACTTCCTTATCGTCGATTTTTTCATACTGCGAATCGGCGTTTTTTTCCGCGTTTTCCTTTGCGGAAATCAACGGCAAATCGGGCGGTTCTTTAACTAAAGAAAGATGTTCCGCCGATTTGGGATTTTCTTGCGGCGGTTTGCTTTCCGGGATTTCCGGCGAAGAAGGAATCGTTATCGGAACTTGCGGCGCAGGCGGTAAGATTGGTTGTTGTAACTGCGGCGGCGATAACGTTGGAATCGTCAGCGACGGCGGCGTTTCTTCCTGCCAATAAAATTGCGTATTGCAAATAATATCCCGTTCCGGCACGTCGTATTCTTCGTAAGGGAACGGCGGATTCCACGCTTGCGTCGCAATACACATCGCCAAAGTGGACGTTACAATCAAAAAAGCGTATTTGCGAATTTCGACGTCTTGTAAAGCGTCCGCAACTTGACGAACCAATCCGTAATACGTCACGTGCGCCGCGACACGTTCCGCACGCGTGCGCGGATGCGAAACTTTTTTATCCGTTCCGTCCGCCTGCGCCGCGTTCAGACGATATTCGCTTGTTTTGGAATCGTTGACGCCGGACGACGTAATATGTTCGGAATCCATGCGTTGATGTTTGGAAGTTGTCATAATTCATTTACTACAAAAGATACGGAAAATACTGAGTTTCTTACGGAGAAAACGCTAACTTATACAGTTTAAGTATAATGTATTGATGCGTAAATTTGAGTTGATTCTCAATATTTCTGATTGATTTCATAAGATTAGGAAGTATCAAAGCGTTTCGTCATAGAATACGCCGAAATCAACGACGCTTTTGCCTATCTAACATGACTAAATTACCGCACATTCTATTCCATCTCTAACAAGCCCATTTCACGACGAACGCGGTTTGCGTCTTCCGGCGTAATATGGTAAATATAAATTGAGTAACCGATCATGTCAACCGGCTCAAATTGTTTGAACCATTCGTATTGTTTTGATTTCCCGCAAAGTTCATTCACGCCGATGGCAAACCAACCCGATTCCGGTTCATTAGATGGTTGTTGATTGTCTTTAATTCCCAATCGTTCCCATGATTCCGAACCGGAATAAGCAATTTTTATCGGTCGCGCTTCGGGATGTTTGCGATACCACGTTTGAAGAAAATAAGAGTTTTGCCCCCAATCAATGTTGCTGCCGAGTAAATGTTTCGGCGCGTTTTTTGCGCCGCCGATCAACTCGTTGAAATACGACATGGAATGAGGAAAATAATAAAGCGAACTTCCAATCGTCCAAAGCAAACATAAACTTGCGATTGTTGAAAGGACGTAACGTTTGTCTAAAAATACTTGACCAAGTTTTGAAATCCCAATGTAAGCAAACGGTAACGCCGGAATGATATATCGCGGATGCAAAGAAAATCCCGTTTGACTACTGACAAAGATGAAAAACGCAAGTCCGGGCAAAATGACAATCATTTCATCGCGCCAACTCGCGTTGTATTTTCGGAGAAAACACGTCGTAAATAACGCAAGTAATCCGAGACATAAATTCCCCAACGGCTCTTTAATCAGAATCGTATAAGCGTAATAAGAGAGCCAACCGTGCTGCGAAAACTCGCCGCGAAAATACGATTCGATCCCGCGTTCAAAATCGAGTTTTTGCATGTCGATTCCTTGCACAAATTCGGCGGGTAACGGAACGAGAACGTAACCGATCAACGATTTTTCAAAACGGTTTCCGATTTTTGGCGTATGACGACCTTCCTGAAATTTTGTTCCGGTCAACGTATGCGAAATAAATTTATAATCTTTGAGCGGGCGAAAAATTCCGTCGAAAGCGTAACCCATATTCAACGTGTAAATGGCGATGAAAAAAATTGCGGCAAGTTGTTTCCAACTTGGAATGATTGTTTGTTCGTCGTTTTTTTTACGCGCCATGAAATAAGGCGACGTCCAAATCAACCAAATCATAAGCCACAACGGAAACGCGATAATCCATGTCGTTTTTGTCAGCGGAAGAAGTCCGAGACAAACTCCGGCGAAGATTGTTTTTTTCCAAGTTGGATTTTTGAGTCCTCGCCAAAACGCGTAAACGCCGACAATTCCAAGCGACGCCGCGCAAACGTCGGGACAGATGGTCGCTCCCCATCCGAGAACGAGCGGCGAAAAAGTCCAAAGCGTTAAAAAGACGATTCCCGCCGTTTTGCCGTAAAGTTCCGACGCAAATTTGTAACCGAACCAACTCCCAAGAAGAATAATCGGGATGAGCGAACACCGCGCGAGAAAAACGCACCAATGAATTTTTTCCGGCGTGTTGGCGTTAATGAACGCATTGCCGATTTGCCATTCGCTTCGGTCTTGCGGTCGCGGCGAGTAAGATTTCCAATCGTATTGCGGCGTGGAAAGTAAAATCGGCAAGCCGACAAGATAGCGAGTCAACGGCGGATTGACGTGAAAAACGTCGTAACGAAACGTTTTATAAAAATAAACAGACGCGCCAATGTGACCAACTTCGGTGCGGTTGCAGCAAGTTTGGTAGGATAATAAAACAAGAAGACCTATTTGGAATAGTATATAAATACTTTTTAATCGCATCACTTTAAACATTTCGCATCATATTACAAATGGATTATTTTTTAGTTTTATCATTTTTCAAAATTATCAATAGAGGAAATGAAATCGGTAACGTCTTGCATCTGCAACGCCAATCAGTCTGTTTTTATTATCGCCAAAGAATATCACAATACGATAAATTTGTCAAGTTTAACTTTGGACGATTTCTTACGGCGTCAAGATTTGAGCGAGCAACGTTCCTTTTTTAATGGCAGACCGAATGTCGGCGACCTGCGGAAAACGGCGGGGAATATTACAATTTTTTTATTCCTCTTTCTTTTGTCCGCGTATTGCGATATACTTATCAGTATTGTCGTACATTGTGATTGTCATAATGTACATTGTTTCAACAATGTTTTACCAAAAGTCAAGAGAGAGGTAAACATGAATTTGCAAACGCCAAATGCTAACGACGCAACAAAAAGCGGAAACCGTTCGCGAAGCGTTGTGCCGTGTAGCGGGTTGTGTTCCCGTTGTGTGGACGGGTGTCGAGGCAACTGTGAGATTTTCAAAGCGACATTTCGCGGACGAGAACTGATTTATCCCGGTCCGTTCGGCGAAGTGACCGCCGGAGGCGATAAAAATTATCCGGTGGACTATTCCCATCTCAACATTCAGGGCTATGCGGTCGGCGCCGTCGGATTGCCGGACGGAATCGAACCGAATCCCGACAACGCGCGTTTTCCCGTCGTTAATACGGAAACGTCTTACGGTTGGGATATTAAGGTCAAAATGACCGCGCCGATTTTTACCGGCGCGCTCGGATCAACCGAAATTGCCCGTAAGAATTGGGAACACTTCGCCGTCGGCGCCGCGATTTCCGGCGTGACAATTGTTTGCGGCGAAAACGTCTGCGGTATCGACCCGCTTCTGGAACTCGACGGAAATAAAAAAGTGGCGAAAGCCCCCGATATGGATCGCCGCATCGAATCTTATCAGCGGTATCACGCCAACTACGGCGAAATCTTGATTCAAATGAATGTCGAAGACACGAATTTGGGCGTCGCCGAGTACATCATCAACAAACACAAAATTGAAACCATTGAATTGAAATGGGGACAAGGCGCGAAATGTATCGGCGGCGAAATCAAAGTCGGTCAACTGGAACGCGCGCTCGAGTTGCAGCGACGCGGTTACATCGTTACGCCCGATCCGTCCGATCCGATTATTCAGGCGTCGTTCAAAGCCGGCGCGATCAAAGAATTTGAGCGTCACAGCCGTCTCGGTTTTGTTACCGAAGAAGGTTTCATGAAAGAGGTGGAACGCCTTCGCTCGCTCGGTTATAAACGAATCACGCTCAAGACCGGCGCTTACAGTTTGAAAGAACTGGCGATGGCGCTCAAGTATTGTTCCAAAGCGAAAATCGATCTGCTGACAATCGACGGCGCATCCGGCGGAACCGGCATGAGTCCTTGGCGCATGATGGAAGAATGGGGCGTGCCGTCGATTTATCTGCACAGCGCAGCGTATGAATACGCGTCGATTCTTGCGGCAAACGGAGAACGCGTTCCCGACTTGGCGTTTGCGGGCGGTTTTAGTTCGGAAGACGGCGTGTTCAAAGCGCTTGCGCTTGGTTCGCCTTACGTGAAAGCGGTTTGCATGGGACGCGCGTTGATGATTCCCGGTATGGTCGGCAAGAATATCGATCAATGGATTAAAGCCAACGATTTGCCGAAAACCGTATCGGAATTTGGCGCTACGCCGGAGGAAATTTTCGTCAACTATGAAAAAGTGAAAGATCTCGTCGGCGCGAATGAAATCAAAAACATTCCGCTCGGCGCAATCGGCGTTTATAGTTATGCCGACAAAATCAAAGTGGGACTTCAACAGTTGATGGCGGGCGCGCGAAAATTCAACATAGCAACGATGACCCGCAATGAATTAATGTCGCTCACCGAAGAATGCGTCAAAGTTACGAAAATTCCGTACTTGATGGATTGCTATCGCGACGAAGCCCTTGCGATTTTGAAAGGGTAATCGTTAAGTTCTCGTAGAATTGGAAAAACGATAGAAAGGTAAACATAAACGTTTGCCTTTTGAGTCAGGACAGACATAAAAGTCTGTCTTGACCGATTTTCTCGCAAAATATACATTCTTACATTCTATTTTGATTCCAATGTGAAATCAAAAGTTTGCTTACTTTTATTTTCCACTTCAATTGTCAATTCTGATTTTTTGTTGTACTTGGCGGGAATATATTGTTCAAACTCCTCAATCGGCGGATCGCCGGAAGACGATGGAAGCATTTTTCCGGTTTTGCGGTTTGCCGTAATCTGCACGACGTATTTGCCCGGCATAACGTCGGACGCGTAGAGTCCTTGTTTAACGGAACCGCCGGAAGAAACGCCATTTCCGCCGCCTGTCGGGAAAAAGGCGATCGTTCCGTCGCCAAGCGAAACGCCGTCCAGCGTAACGTTTCCTCGAATTACAATGCGTCCGTCTGATCTTCCGCATCCCGTCAACATCACGGCAAACAATACGAAAATTAAACCAATAAAAATATTTCTGCGCATAAAGTCCTCAAAAAATAAAGTTGATAAAATTGTTTTATAAAAATAAAAAACGAAAGTCTTTTCCCGAATTTTAAAGCGGCGTTTCGGAGAAAGACTATATTTCGTTATGTTACAATCCAGCCGCCTCGCCGCCGTCTGCCGACGCCGCGGCGCGCCAGTTATCGATGTTAATCGTATCGGAAACAAATTGAACGGAACCGTCTGCGAGTCCCGCGTTAATTCCTCCGGTATGATAACTTCGCGCGGCAATAATTTGATTGACAGGATTCCCTTCTGTAGCGCTTCCTCGTTTTCCCGGCGCACCGATAAGATCGGCAGGATATCGTTTTGTTGCCTCAAAAATTACATCGCCGCCTTTATTGTTCGGAGAAAGCCAAGCGGTAAATCCGGCGCCCTGACCACCGCGAATGTCGCCGAGTGTACAATCGTTGGCGTATTCTTCCATTTGCGGAGGCGTCACTTCGGCAAACAATAACGTATTACTTGTGCCGTCGGCAATTGAAGACCATTTTCGCGCTTTCTGACATTTCCAGGGAGCCGTACATTTAATAGTACGCTCCGGACTGGAACCGGGTATCGTCATTTCATTTTGGTCGTAATCGGTTGCTCCCAGATTGGCGCCATAACAACCTGCCTGTCTTCGGTAATTCGTATTGGAAGCGATAAGTATTGATCCTCCATGCGTTGGACAAACCAGAAAACTGACTTCTGCCATCCGGTAGGACGCTCCTGCGGCTCCGCTATTCCACGAATTCTTCTGCCAGAATTCGGCGTCTTCTGAAATCGCTTTCTCAACGAGCGCATTCTGTTCGCTGTAGAGCCAAATACGCGGGACCCAAGAGGGACCGCTCCAAACATACAAATCGTTTTGATTGGTTGAAGTTGGAGCGTGAATCGGGGTATTGCTGGTTGACGCCGGGCTGCAATAATAGGGGAGCGTCTTTGCCGCATCCAAATAGTTGTGCGTCGCCAACCCGAGTTGTTTCAGATTGTTCGTACACTGCATTCTTCTTGCGGCTTCGCGCGCCGCCTGAACCGCCGGCAAAAGTAACGCGATTAACACGCCTATGATCGCAATCACCACAAGCAATTCGACAAGCGTAAACGCCCGGCGAATCAAAGATTGTTTTCCGAATCGGGCAAAAACGCACGAAAGGACAGAAACGCTCGCAATCATACGGGCAAAAAAGAGAACAATATGGGATAGAATTGTTCCGTTGTCTTTGTTTTTTATTTTGGTGTAATCGATAAAGTTTACCCCCCCCCCCCGCACGGATTTGTTTGATTCTGCGAAATGCCCGTTTTCGGGCTTGAAAATGAACTCATTGTGGTTAAATCGGGTTTTGGCATTTGAAATCTCCTCTTTTTTAAAGGAACTTTTGAAATTGATCGACAAAAATCACTATGTTTTTTATCAATCAGTAAAGTGTATTAATCTTTATTATGCGCAAATAATCCGCGACGTCAATACGAATTGTCGAAAAATTAGAAAATTCTTTGAAAAATTTTCTGAACTCAAAAAGCGACGATTCAAAAATGACTTCGCTGGCGCGGATTTTATAAAGTTCTCTCGTCGTTAGACATAAAACATTTCTCCTTAAAAGTGAATGATTTGTTACTTTTCCTGTTGTTTTGTCCACGAATCCCGCAAGGAAACGGCGCGATTGAAGACAATGCGTTCGGCGGAAGAATCGCGGGAATCTAACGCGAAATAACCGATTCGCTCGAATTGAAAAGGTTCGCTCGCCGCCGCGTCTTTTAAAGTCGGTTCGAGTTTGCAGCCGTTCAATACTTCTAACGATTGCGGATTCAAATACGTTTTGAAATCGGCGGGGTCTTGCGGATCGTCCGGCGTTTCTTTTGTGAAAAGCCGGTCGTATAACCGCACTTCCGCGTCAACGGCATGTTCGGCGGAAACCCAATGAATCGTTCCCTGCACTTTGCGTCCGTCCGGCGACGAACCGCCGCGCGTGGCGGGATCGTAATTGCAATGAACTTCCGTAATATTTCCCGCCGCGTCTTTGACAAAATTCGTGCAAACGACGTAATAAGCGTAACGCAAACGGACTTCCTTGCCAGGCGCAAGCCGATAATATTTTTTCGGAGCGTCTTCCATAAAATCGTCTTGTTCAATATAAATCACGTTGGAAAACGGAACCTGTCGCGTTCCGTCGGCTTCGTTTTCAGGATTATTGACCGCGTCGAGCCATTCGGTTTGATCTGCCGGATAATTGTCGATAACGACTTTGAGCGGACGAAGTACCGCCATTCGCCGCTGCGCCCGTTTGTTGAGATCGTCGCGCAAGGCGTTTTCAAGTTGCACAAAATCAATCATGCTGTTGAACTTAGCGACTCCGATTCTTCGGCAAAATTCGCGGATCGCTTCCGGCGTATAACCGCGCCGCCGTAAACCGCAAATGGTCGGCATACGCGGATCGTCCCAGCCGTTGACGTAATTTTCTTTCACCAATTGCAGCAATTTCCGCTTGCTCATCACGGTATAATTCAACGCCAGCCGCGCGAACTCAATTTGCTGCGGATGATAAACGCCGAGTTGGTCGATAAACCAATCGTAAAGCGGGCGGTGATGCTCAAATTCAAGCGTGCAAATCGAGTGCGTAATGCGTTCAAGAGAATCTTCAAGTCCGTGCGCCCAATCGTACATCGGATAAATACGCCATTGATTTCCGGTTCGGTGATGTTCGGCGTGAACAATACGATACATGATCGGATCTCGCAAATTGAAATTCGGCGACGCCATGTCGATTTTTGCGCGGAGCGTCTTTTGACCGTCGGGAAATTCGCCCGCCCGCATGCGCGCAAACAGATCAAGATTTTCCTCGACGCCGCGATTTCGATACGGACTTTCTTCGCCCGGAACAGTTGGCGTGCCGCGCGTTTCGCGGATTTCCTCCGGCGTCAAATCGCAAACATACGCTTTTCCTTTTTTGATTAAATCCACCGCGTATTCGTAAAATTGCTCAAAATAATCGGACGCATAATAAATATGATCAAACGTGCGTCCGGTCAGCCACTGCACGTCTTCAATGATAGACTCGACGTATTCCGTGTCTTCTTTGGTCGGATTTGTATCGTCGAAGCGGACGTTGAATTTTCCGTTATAACGCGTCGCCAAACCAGAATTGAGACAAATCGACTTGGCGTGACCAATGTGTAGATAACCGTTCGGCTCCGGAGGAAACCGCGTGTGAACTCGTCCGTCGAATTTTTCGGTTTGCAAATCGTCCTCGATAATTTGCTCAATAAAATTCAACCGTTTTTCCGATTCAACGCTGTTATTTTCGCTGCAATGATTTTTAAAATTTTCCGATTCTTTGGACATAATGACAATTCTTTGTTTTTTTCTGCACGGGATAAAACAATCATAGAGCGTATTCTAACATATTCCGCGACATTTGCACAGATTGAATCTTGCGGAATTAACGTTCTCATGGAGAAAATTTTTGATAATGCGACAATTTTGTTGTTCGAGAGAAATTTCGCGGTGAAGTTAAACCGCCGCTTCCGCTTCGGTCTGCCATTTTTAACTTTTAACTTTCCTCTTTTTTTTCTTGACCGCTAAAAATTCGCAAATTTCTCGGCGTGACAAATACCGAAGAACCGATTTCTAAATTCATCGCATCTTTTTGTTCGTGCGTCATTTCGGCAAACAACTTTTCATTCGTTTCCGTGTCCAATTCGACGCGAACCCGCGAACCCGCCGAATGTAAATTTCGTACAAACGCATGAAGCGAAAGTCGCCCCTCAACGGGCTGCGCCGTGATTTCCAACTCGTGCGGACGCACAAAAAGCAGCGTTTGATCGCCGGAAAGAAACGGACGCGAAACATCCGGCGAATCCAAACGATAACGCCCGATACAGACTTGTCCTTGCTCCAAACGTCCGTGAAATTGATTGACCGAACCGAGAAAATTCATAACAAATTCGGTTTTCGGTTCGTGAAACACTTTGTCCGGCGTATCAAATTGCTCAATTTGTCCGGCGTTCATCACGGCAACACGATCCGCCAATTCCAACGCTTCATCCTGATCGTGCGTTACGAAAACGCTGGTGAGGTGAATCTCGTCGTGCAGACGGCGCAGCCACGCCCGAAGTTCCACGCGGACTTTCGCGTCGAGCGCGCCGAACGGTTCGTCCAATAACAAAATCTGCGGTTCCACCGCCAACGCTCGCGCCAGCGCGACGCGCTGACGCTGACCGCCTGAAAGCTGATGCGGATAACGATTGTAAAACGAATCAAGCTGCACCAAATGCAATAACTCGGTCACTTTTTCGCGAATAACGGCTTTGGACGGTCGCGTTTTTCGCGGTCGGACGCGCAATCCAAACGCGATATTTTCAAACACGGTCATGTGCCGAAACAAAGCGTAATGCTGAAACACGAATCCGATGCGACGGTCGCCGACATTCCGCAAGCCGACATTTTCGCCGCTGAAAAGAATCTGACCATTCGTATCGCTGGGAGCTTCCAGTCCGGCGATGATCCGCAAAAGCGTCGTCTTTCCCGAACCGGACGGTCCCAAAAGCGCGACCAATTCTCCCGACTCCACTTTGAGCGACACGTTGTTCAACGCGCAAAAACTTCCGAAGTTTTTGGTAATGTTTCGGACTTCAATACTCATAACTCGTCAATACAAAAATATAAAAAGTTCTTCCTGTTCAAATCAGCCAGACGTCTATCGTACCGGCGATCAGCAAAAGGAGCGAAATAACAATATTGAGCCAAAAAAACGCGAAATTGATTCGGTCGGGATCGCTCGGATTGACAACCCAATGTTCAATCAGCAAAATTACGCCGATAAGCGCGATCGTTCCCCATGTCAACACGCCGAATGCCGGATAATTCGGCGGAATGAGAAACAGAAAAACAAGCATGATCCCATGCGACGCCGCGGCAATCCGCAAAGCGGAACGCGTTCCGAATTTTGCCGGAACGCTGAAAAGCCGCTTTTTGCGGTCGAATTGTTCGTCTTGCAAAGAGTAAACGACGTCGAATCCCGCCGTCCAAAAAAGCGCCGCGCCGCCGAGAAAAATCGGCGCGACGGAAAACGCGGGGCAAACCGCGATCCACGCGGCAATCGGAGCAAGCGCCAACGCCGCTCCAAGCCACCAGTGGGCGAGGATTGTAAAACGTTTGGCAAAACTATAACCGCACAGAAAAATCAACACCGGCGCCGACGCAATCAGCGGAATAAAATTTTTCGGTAAAAATAACGTCGTTCCGACAAGAAAACCAACGGCGCAAAAAACGGTAAAGAGCGCCGCGTGCCGCGATGAAATTTTTCCCGCCGGAATATGCCGTTGAGCGGTGCGGGGATTTTCCGCGTCGATTTTTTGATCCGCCCAACGATTAAACGCCATCGCCGTACTTCGGGCAAAAAACATGCAAAGTAAAATTCCCGGTAAATCCCACAGACGAAAATCAATCGGAGGATCAGACTGCCGATTGACTTCCCAAGCCATCACCGCCGATAAAAGCGCAAACGGCATCGCAAAAAGCGTATGACTAAAACGTATCAATTCTAAATATTTTCTGATCGTCATCTTTTTGCTCTCAAGTGATTTTCTTGAGAAAAACCGTACCGCGTTCCGCAACGTCCCAATGCATCGTTTTCAAGAGAGCGACAAGCGGCGGATTGTCTTCCGCCGCCTGAATCTCCAATGTTGAAACGTTTTCTTTTTGCGCGTTACGAATCATTTCGCCGACTAAATACGTTGCTAATCCCTGCCGACGAATATCGCCGCGTATCCAAACGTCCATCAATCCGGCGGAAAAAGAATGCGGATAAAACGGAATCAACGGCGGCGAAGACGGGAACGGCGCAAAATCCGGCATATCGTTGGAATCGGTGATACGAAGAGCTACCGTTCCGACCGGTTGGGACTCGTTGGGTAAAAATCCGCGCAACTCCAGCCACGTAAAATTGCACATCATACACGCCTCCCACCAATGCTTCGGCTGCGGTAAATCGGTACAGGTCAGCGCAATCTTTCGCCGCCACGTTATCGTTTTGGCGTTAATCGGAGGGCGGTAATTTTCCAGCGAAACGCGAAACAACAACGTTTTATGAATAACTTCGTAACCGGAGTTATTGTAAAGTTCGGCAATCTCCTTATCCGACTCAAAAACGCCGAGCGGTTCGCTACCGCCGTATAATCCCATATAAAACGGAGCCGCCGGTCGAACCGCGCCGCCGTAAATTTGCTTTGCGCCGCGTTTTGTCAGATAATCCTCGCACGCTTTTAAGAGAGCGTCCGCAACCGCCGAATAGTTCTCGCATTCCGGGAGAATCATCATCATGCAAATCACTCCGATAGAGGCGTCGATATCGGTATGTTCCGCGTTGGGACCGAACGCGGCGTGAGCGAATCCGACAACATTTTCGTTCTCGTCAAGCGCCAGAAACAAACCGCCCCGGTCAAAATAAGGACGTCCCAAAATATGTTGTTCCAGCAACGCCATCGAAAGCGGACGGAAATGCTGCGGATGGACGCTTGCGCATTTCTTCCAGATTTGCAGCAATCCCGTTGCATCCGTGTTACGAAAAATGCGAATAGTTAGCAACGATTTTTCTCCCGATCATCTTCCACAATTCTTATTGGATATTTTGTCGCAAGGTTGTAAAATTCTCAATGAAGTATTATACGAAATCTCGCCAAAAATGGTATCCTTCCCAAGAGATTTGCGAAAAGAATTGCAAAGCGGCGTAAAGACGCAATGAATTGCGTCTCTCCTATGATTTTCAGAAAAAGAATAATTGATATAATGTTCCTGTAGTCGGAATCGGTGGAACGTCATGTTGCCGGATGATATTTATTATGCGTTTTCATGACGCCATGAGTTATCGAAGGAGAAGAACTTATGTCTATGTTTGAAGATCAGAACTTCTGCTGGCGAGAAACGTTTCTTGTTATGCTTGAGGTTGCCAATAGACCCGCGACGTCCCAGTTATTGGAACATCTCAAAAAATTGAAAAGTCCGTTTGAAATCAAGAATCAAATAACGAATCCTCGCGGTTTCGCTGAAACTTTTTCTATTCTTGCGTTTCAAGATCATGCGGCGATTGACTTTGTATATAGTGAAGGAGAAAACGTTGTCCGTGAATTTTCTGCGCTGGCGGACGAATTGGAATCCCACGATATAAGTCGGAAAGAAAAAGCGTTGATAGCAAAAGCCAGGAAATACTCTGCAAAAATCGAATTACTTCATTTTGAACAGATTTACGAAAAAAAAGCGGAAAAGTTGCATCGACCAACACCGCTTAAATTTCCCAAATACAGCTCTTTTATCAAAAATCTTCATCAGGAATGTCGTGAAAACGAAGCGGATACGGAAAATTCTGATTCTGCGGAATTTCTTAATCCGAACGCGTTGATTCAGGTTCTTAAATTGGTTTCACGTTTGACCGGCGGAATTGCGTTTGATCCGGCAAGCGGCTTGATGTTAGGACATGGAGAGAAAATGTCCTAGTGGAAACTTTTCAAAACCTTCAACAAACAGATTGAGAAGTAGAATACCAATCTTTACGACTTGGCATAACGACCTCTTTTCTCCTCATTTCTAACAAAATGAGACCAACAAAGTTGAAGCGTCGCCGAAGTCATTCGCTCGAACTTCTTGTACGCTCCCCAAAAATCGCACGAAATCGTTCCGGAAAAATCCGTTCCGAGCAGACTCTCCAACA
>JAISZO010000167.1 GCA_031269105.1 Planctomycetaceae bacterium
CTCTTCGCCGAAAAGCCAAATCGTGCGGGCGTCGGGAATTTTGTCGGCTCTCGTAAGACCGAGAAAATGTTGGAACGAAAGACGGTCGCGAATTTGCAATTCGGTTTGTTCGTCGGAAAGATTGTAAAGATATTTGAGGACAAGAACTTTGCAGACGAGGACGTGATCGTAGGTTTTTTTCCGCCTTTGGGTTGCGGTTTTACGGGACGATGCTGGTCAATCAAGGGACGAAACGTCTCAAAGTCAACAAGACCGGAGAGTTTCGGTAAAAAATCGTTGATTTCGTAAATTTTTTCGAGTTGTTTCTCGAACATCGAAAGTTGCGACATTGGAATAAATAAAAGGAACGGACGGACTAAAAACTCTAAAAGATAATCATAAAGGACGCTCTCAATCTTGTAAAAAAGGAGAGGAGGTTATTAGAACCGTCCTATTTTCTATTGTTTTCTTGAAATAAAACTTTACTAATCCACTTTCAATAGATTATTATCGAGGAATATTTTTCTAAAATTTCAGAAAAATATCTCAAACGCCCAATTTTTTCATGAAATTTTTTCTTTAGTCTGTACATAATAGATGACAGTAGAAATTGCTTAACGCGACAGACGTCATGGGAATTTACGTCCTAATGAAAGAAATTTTTTCTGCAAACAAATTTCAAAAATAATAGAGAAAGAAGATGAGGAAAATTGAAACTTTGTTTGCAGCGAATAATTAGACAGGGAAATGATAATCATTATTCTTTATTGCAGCGATACGAATCGACTTTGAAAATACGGGCTGCATAATGAAGATATTGCAATCGCGCGTTTGATTGTTATTCACCAATGATGTTTGTTTTGAACGCTAACACTTAAAAATTATGAAAGAAACACTTATGAAAAAACTTTTTTTCACGCTGGCGCTTGCCGCTTCAACGATTCTCTTCAATGCCGCGACTTATGCGGACACATTTTATATCGGTACCGGAGAAGCAGTAACGAGTAAGTGGCATGAGGATGGACAAAACGTAACAGGAACCGTTAGCGACGATCTTAAAAGCGGTTACGCCGACGGTCGTGCCGGAAGTTCCAACAAATCGTCGGACCCGACAAACACCCGCGACAAAAATTGGTCGGTTATCTACACCGACGTCTTCAAAAGCGAATACAAAGATTGGATGAACGGCAATCCGGCAGACGTCAACAGACGACTTGCCGCAGTAGAGTATATTCTGTCCAAGAAAGTAGGCAGCTCGGTATATCCCTACGTTGATACTTGGAAGGACTATGGTGCGACCTCTAGTTCGGGCTATATCGGTTCAACCGGCGCTAAAGCGCTTGGCGTGGTTTATGGAAGTACAGCCGATCTCTTTTCAGAAGATGGAATCGGCTGGAATGCGGGCGGGCTTTCCAATTTTTCCACGAATGGCGCCGGCGTTATTACGACGTATGGCGGCGGTTACTTTGACGAAGCCGGTCAATACGTGTATAACCCTGATCATACGATTGATTATACCGGTAAACATAGCGACTTGAAGACGGAGGCTTTTACCAGCGTTCAATCGGGAATTGTAGCGTTTACGACTGGTTTTGATATGAGGGCAGGATATAATTACATCAATGGTTCGTTTTCCGTTTTGGGCGAGTTATTGGGAATTTATCTCAATGGTACTCTTTTGAGTAGCGACCTTTATGATTTGAGCGACAATCTTATTTCGGGAGGTTACGCTTATACGGGACAATACAATCTCGAAATTGATTTGACAAACAGCGAGATTGCGGCGTTATTAAATAATGGCAATAACAATCTGGCTTTTATGGTTCTCGGTATTCCGCATAATTATACGGGAACAGACAGTCATCTTTATAACAACAGCATGTCGTTCATTGCTTTCTCGGCAGACATTGTGCAAAACACGAATTCGAATTCGTCGGTCCCGGAACCGGGAACGTTTCTTCTCTGGGCATTGGGAAGCGTAGCGGCGTTTGGTTATTACGGCAAACGACGACGTCAGAAGTAATCATTACGTTTGTACAAAATCTTTGGAGTAGCCGCGCAGCGGCGGAATCATGCGTAACCGGCGGTACAACCGCCGGAAGCGCCGCGCAAAAATAATCAAGTCCCGCCAAGGGGCGACATAATAAAAACCAGCGGATAATGCCGCCGCTAGCGCGGCTTGAAAAAGATATGGCGTTTCGCATCCGTAGGTTTCGCTGCGCTTCACCTACGGTTATGCATCATCTCGTCCTTGCAGAACGAATGCAAGGCGCTTGTAAAATTCCCCTCCACCGGAGGGGAATTTTGCGCGGGGCGTATATTTCCGTTGAACGCTAATAAAATTTTTAATATTTTCTCAAGTTTTTCCTGCACTTTTCGACGGTAAAAAATTTGGTAAAATATATTTTACTAACTATCTTAATAGTAGTTTTACAATTTACGTTTGATTTATTGGTAATTTTCTTATGTCTAAGCTCACGAAAGCAGTCGTTTCCTCTTCTCAAAAAACAGGACAAAAATCAACAAAAAAATCCGCAAAAAAGAAGTCCGTCAAGCCCATAATTAAACGTCCCGCAAAACTGACGCTCCATGACCGGCTTTCGCAACTGACGCTCAAACAGGCAATTGAAATACTTGGCGAAAACGGGCAAGCGGTACTTCGGCAAGCGCCGTCGTTGACTTCGTTTGTCCCGAAACATGATTTTTACATCGGCGACGATTTCGCGAGAATAACCATTCGCACAACCGGCGAAAACGGAAATGCGGTCGTTGCGCAAATCACCGCGACGCATCACGCCGGAAGCAAACATAAATTGCATTTTCAATGTTCTCTTTGTCGCAAAACGGAACGTCATTCGATGCAGGCGTGCGAGCATATTGCGGCGGCAATAGCGTTGACGCTTGAAGAAAAAACGTTGCTTGGACTTGCCGACGTCCCCGATCTCGAAACGCCGTTTGAACTTCTTTCAGAAAAACGTTTAACGCAGCGCGCTTTGTATGAACGGGAAGAGCGTGCAAAAAGCGAAAAATTCACCGTCAAACCATTCGACAAAACAACGCCCTGGACGGATTACGCCGTCACAAGCGGAGCGTCGGGCAAAACGTACCGCGCAGCGCTGCGCGGCGAAAATCGGGGAGATTCTTATTGTTCGTGTCCCGACTTTAAAACAAACCGTCTCGGAACCTGCAAGCATATTATGCATTTGCTAGCTCGCGCGCGGAAAAAATTTAACGAGCAAACGCGGAAAATTCCGTATCAAAACAACATTTCCTTTGTTCACGTCCATTACGCGGAAGAAACAACGTTGCGTCTTGTGTTGGCAAGCGACATTTTGAACAACCGCCGCAAAAACTCGCAGGAGATTCTCAAGGCGTCAAAAGATTGGCTCGACAAGCCGATTGAAGACGTCCGCGGATTAGTGCGGCTGCTGGGAAAATTGGAACAATTTGGCGAACAGGTCGCGGTTTATCCCGACGCGGAAGAGATGATACAAAAACGGCTTTTCACGCTGCATGTCGCCGATCTGACTAATGAAATTCGACGCGATCCCCAAAATCATCCGTTGCGGAAAGAATTGCTTAAAGTCGAATTGCTGCCGTATCAGTTGGACGGAATCGCGTTTGCCGTCGGTTGCGGACGCGCGATTCTTGCCGACGATATGGGACTCGGCAAAACGATTCAAGGAATCGGCGTTGCGGAACTGATGCGGCGCGAATTTCATATTCAAAAAGTTTTGATTGTCGCGCCGACGTCGGTCAAGTCGCAATGGCAAAATGAAATCCGCCGGTTTTGCAATCAAAATTCGCAAGTCGTGCTTGGTTCTCCCCAAGAGCGGTTCTCGCAATACGCAAACGACGCGTTTTTTACGATCTGCAATTACGAGCAGATTTTACGGGATTTCGACGTCATTGAGCGAACGCGGTGGGATTTGATCATTCTTGACGAAGGACAACGCATTAAGAATTGGGAATCGAAAACGTCCCGCATAATTAAAGCGTTAGAGTCGCCGTATGCGCTTGTGTTGAGCGGAACGCCGTTAGAAAATCGCGTCGATGAATTATATTCCATCGTGCAGTTTGTTGACGATCGTCGTTTGCCGCCGGCGTATCAATTTTTCAATCGGCATCGGGTTGTCGATGACGGCGGACGGGTGATCGGTTATCAAAAGTTAGACGAACTTCGCGAGCAAATCCGTCCGATTATGTTACGCCGCACGCGCGACTCCGTACTGTCGCAACTGCCGGAACGCACTACCGAGATCGTCCGCATTCCGCCGACAGACGAACAATTAAAAATTCACGCCGGACATGCGCAAACGATTGCAACAATTGTTCGCAAGGCGTACATTTCCGAAATGGATTTATTGCGGTTGCAAAAGGCGTTGCTTAGCTGCCGAATGGTTGCCGACAGTACGTTTCTCAACACGAAAGAAGAGCCGTCGTACTCGACAAAATTGGAACGTCTCGGCGAAATGATTTCCGAACTGTTTGCGGAAGAGAACCGTAAAGCCGTGTTGTTTTCGGAATGGACGACAATGCTAGATTTGATTGAGCCGATTCTGCAAAATAAAAACTTAAATTATGTGCGGCTGGATGGTTCCGTTCCGCAAAAGAAACGTCAGGAACTTGTGCATCGGTTTCAAAAAGACTTGGACTGCAAATTTTTTCTTGCAACCAACGCCGGCGCGACGGGCTTGAATTTACAGGCGGCAAACACGGTGATCAACGTTGATCTTCCCTGGAATCCGGCGATACTGGAACAACGAATCGGACGTGCGCATCGAATGGGACAAAAACGTCCCGTTCAAGTTTATCTTTTAGTTACGGAACAAACGATTGAAGAAAACATGCTGGCGACGCTTTCGACGAAACGCGATTTGGCGTTGGCGGCGTTGGATATGGATTCCGACGTCGCGACCGTTACGTTGAATAGCGGCGTCGAGGAATTGAAACGGCGGTTGGAAATATTGATTGGCGACAAACCGACGGCGCCGGTAGATGTTTCGCAACAACAGGCGGTTTATCAGCAAGTCGAGCGGTTGCAACAATCGCCGTTGGCTTCAACGACGGAAGGACAAACAACCGTCGAACAAACGGCAAGCGGACAAACGACGAATCAACAACGCTCTCAAGGGACTCTGTTGCGGGAAGGCGGCGCTTATGGAAAAGAACGTCGGGAACGAATCTCCGCGATTGGCGGCGAATTGCTCGGAACTTTTGCCAAACTGCTCAACGAATTAGTAAACAGCGACGCGCTAAACAATACTGTATCAGACGGCGAAGCGCCCAACGAAAAGACGTCAACGGATGAGAACGCGCCGGCAAACGACGCCGTCAATAACAACGTTGTTGACGACAATTCTTTCAGCGGCAAGATAAATTCGGCTTCGCAGCAGAACGCGCCCGCGTCGATGTTGACGAATCGCCTTGCCGACGGACTCTCGCAATGTTTTGAGGAAGACGCTGATGGTCGCCCGCGTTTATCGTTTACGCTTCCCGATCGTTCCGTCATCAACACGTTCGCCGCCGCGCTGGTAAAATTTCTGCAATAACCTTCCATCGGTTTGAATCAGACTTTGCGCGTTATCTAAAAACAAATGGGAAACGACGTCAATCAGCGAAGAGCGTTTCAAAAACGTAAATTGGCGGATACGAAAGCCGCCGCTTTTTTAATGGAATAAATTTCTGTTTGTTAGAATTATTTTTTATTTTTTCGGTTGGGAAAGCTACCCTTTAATACTCTTTATATTTTATGTCGTTACCTCTCAACAAACCGGAACTTCTTTCGCCGGCGGGATCGGAAGAAGCGTTGAACGCCGCCGTCGAAAACGGCGCGGACGCGGTCTATTTCGGAATCGCCGGAACGGGGAATTTTAACGCTCGCGTGCGGGCGAAAAATATTCCGCTTGAAAAATTAAACGAAACGGTCGCGTTTTTACATCGCCGCAACGTCCGCGCTTATTTGACGCTCAATACGTTGGTTTTTGCGGACGAATTGCCGGAAGCGGAAACGCTGTTGCGGGAATTTGCCGCCGCGAATGTCGATGCGGTTTTGGTGCAGGACTTGGGAATCGCCAAACTCGCGCATGAACTTTGTCCGTCGCTAACGCTGCACGCTTCCACGCAAATGAGTTTGACTTCGGCGGAAGCGTTTGCGGAGGCGGCGAAAATCGGAATCAAACGAGTCGTGTTGCCGCGTGAATTGTCGCTTGAACAAATTCGTCAAGTGCGGCGAAATACCGATTTGGAACTAGAGGCGTTTGTGCATGGCTCGCTTTGCGTCGGCTTTTCCGGTCAATGTTTGACAAGTTTGACGCTCGGCGGACGGAGCGCGAATCGCGGCTGTTGCGCTCAGCCGTGCCGAATGCCTTATACGTTGATTGACGCTTCTGCGGAAAACGCGCTCCGTCAAACGGATTTAACGACGCGAAATCTTTTCAGTCCGACCGATCTTGCCGCGCTACCGTTGCTGCGGGAGTTGAGAGACGCGGGCGTTTGCGCGTTCAAAATTGAAGGACGCTTGAAATCGGCGGAGTATGTCGCCGAAGTTACGCGAATCTACCGCGAAGCGATTGATTCCATTTTCAACGCGGACGTCCCGTTGGATTCTCAACGTTTTAACGCGGAAAATCAAGCAAATCTCGACCGGCTTGCACTCGCGTTTTCGCGGGGATTTTCAACCGGTTGGTTAGAAGGCGCGAACCCGCGTCGGCTTGTTCCCGGCAATATCGTTTCGCATCGCGGCGTTGCTCTCGGCTTTGTGATTGAAGTGCGTCGCGACGCGGCGGTTGTTCAATTGACCGCGCCGGTTCGTCGCGGCGACGGCGTTTTGTTTGAGAATGAAAGCGATTCGGAAAAATCGCAAGGCGGGCGCGTTTACGAAATTTTTCATCGGAAAAAATCGGTACGGGACGCGGCGGCGGGCGATAGAGTTTTATTGACGTTTGGAAACGGAACGCTCGACGCCGACCAGATGAAAGCGGGACAAGCCGTGCGAAAAACGGACGATCCGCAATTAGAACGCCAAATCCGAAAGACGTTGCAAACGCGTCGCCCCATGCGCCGAACGCCGCTGTATCTGAAAATACGCGCCGTCGTCGGCGAACCGCTTGACGTCGAAGCGTCGGCGGCAAACGGCGCGGCGGCGAAAATCGTAAGCGATACGCCGTTGGAAGAAGCGAAAAAACATCCGCTCACGGAAGATTTATTGCGGGAACAATTCGGACGGCTTGGCGGAACGATCTTTGAATTGACGTCGCTCGACGCGTCGCTTGACGGCAAGGCGATGATTCCGCTCAGCGCGTTAGGACAAATGAGAAAAAAGATGGTCGCGGAATTGACCGCGCAGCCCGCCGCCGTTTCGCCGCCGATTGTCTTTGGAAAATCGCTGAACGAATTACGCCGCGAAACGGAAATTTCAGCCGGCGCATTTCGTGCAATTCCACCGGCAAAACCGGTTTGGCATATCCTTTTACGCGACGTCCGCGATTTTGAAAAAGAAACGTTGTCGCGATTGTTGGAAAACGGGCGACGCAGTTTTTACGCGGAACTTTATTCCCGCAAAGAATACGACGCGGCGGCGAAAGCGGTTCGCGCGGTCAATGCGGAATTTGTCGCGGTCGCTCCACGCATACTCCTTCCCGGCGAAACGCGGTTCTTGGAGCATCTCGCCAAATTAGAGCCGGACGCGGTTTTGGTGCGGAATTTCGGAGCGCTTTCATTTTTTCGGAAACGCGGGATTCCTTGCATTGCCGATTTCTCATTGAATATTGTCAACGATCTTGCGTTTCGTCAGTTACTGGAATTAGATCCGTCGTTGTTGCGGATTACGTTTGGCTACGATCTCGGCGCGGAACGTTTCACGGCGGCGCTTCGTCGTTTTCCGCAATCGATTCCGCCGAAAAAGGTCGAAGTCGTTGCGCGGGGACGCGCTCCGTTGTTTACGACGGCGCATTGTCTTTGGAGAGCGAATCTTGTTCCGCCCGACGAGGATTGCAAACAATTATGCCGCAAATTACCGCTCAAAATCCGCGACCGCCGCGGCGCAATACATACGGTTCGTAGCGATGCGCATTGCCGAAACATTGTTGAAAGCGCCGACCTCGTTTCTATTGCGCAAACGCAACTCGATCATTGGATTGAACAAGGCGTGCGGCATTTGCGGATAGAAGGAACGGATGAAATTTTTCCCGAAAATTAAAAGGCGTTTGGCGTCTCGATTCTCTCTTTCCTTACTCAAAATAATGCGAAACGTCCCGTCGGTCATGAAAGAGCGGAACGCAGGCGTAGAGTGAAAAACGAAAAGTTAGGCAAACGATTATTTCAATCGCAGAACGACGCATTCCGCTTGCAAAACTTTTAGTTTTTAGTTTTAAACTTTTAACTCAACCTCATTTTCACCTTATTTTCAAACAAAACAACCTCAGTAGTCTTTTGCTAAAAAGCGGCGTCAACAGGATTAACTCATGTAATTTCCGCATGAATGACGCCCATAATATTTTCCGTTCTTTTCTCTTTAAAATTATTGGGGGGAGTTGAAATTTCTCTGTGAAATGGTAAATTGCCGCCTATGCGAGAGACAAAATCTCGTTGCGATAAATATATCACATCGGCAAACGGTTTACAATTCATTCCCCCCCCCAAAAAAAAATCAGAGGACAAAACATTGACGTCAAAATCTTGCGTGCTTGCTTATTCCGGCGGATTGGATACGTCCGTCATTCTTGGTTGGTTGATGGATAAAGGTTACGACGTTCACGCGGTTTATGTCGATTTGGGGCAGCCGTGCGAAGACCGCGAAGCGATTCGTAAAAAAGCGGTGGGCATTGGCGCGAAATCGGTACGGTTTATTGACGTGCAAAACGAACTGTGCCGCGATTTTGCGTTTCCGATTCTTCAATGGCAAGCAAAATATGAAGCGGTTTATTTGCTCGGCACGTCGATTGCGCGTCCGTTGATTTCCAAAGTGATGTTGCAGGTTGCAAAAGAAGTCGGCGCAAGAGCTTACGCGCACGGCGCAACCGGTAAAGGAAACGATCAATGCCGTTTTCAACTTGCGGCGGAAGCGCTCGACCCGGATATTGAAATGATTGCTCCCTGGCGGATTGAAGAGTTTCGTCGTCAATTTCCCGGACGAACAGAACTTATCCATTATTGCAACGAAAAGAAAATTCCGGTCAAAGCGTCTCTTCAAAAGCCGTACAGCAGCGACGAAAATTGTTTGCACATCAGTTACGAAGCGGGCGAACTCGAAAAACTAAACGTCAACGGCATTCAATTGGTCGAATTTGGAATGGTCGTAAAACCGCAAGATGCGCCGAATGAAACGGAAACCGTTTCGATTGATTTTGAATCGGGCGTTCCGATTGCGGTCAACGGAAAAGTTTTAACGCCGATTGAAATTGTCAAAACGCTTAACGCGATTGGCGGACGCAACGGAATCGGATTGATTGACATGGTGGAAAACCGTTTTGTCGGTATGAAAAGCCGCGGCGTTTACGAAAGTCCCGGTATGACGCTGCTTTATTTTGCGCACCGCATTGTCGAACAACTAACGCTTGACCGCGATTTGACGCATTTGCGGGATCGGCTCGCGCCGGAAGTCGCCGAAATGGTTTACAACGGTTTTTGGTACTGCGCCAAAATGGACGCGCTGACGGCGTTTATTAAAGAATCGCAAAAGCCGGTAACGGGTCAAGTGACGCTCGATCTTTATAAAGGGAATATCGCCGTTGCAAGCCGAAGCAGCGTCAACAGTTTATACGACGAAGGAATCGCGTCGATGGAAGGCGGCGGCGCGTACAACCAAACCGACGCCGGCGGTTTTCTGCGGATTCAATCTCTTCCGCTCCGCGTTCAGGGACGAGTCCGCAAACGGGAATTTTGAGAGAGAATATACCGACGCAATTGAAAATTACGGTCGAAGAAGAATTGAGAAAAACGATTGAATCGGTTCTAAAAAATTAAAATCATAACATCTCGCGCAAAAAATCAAATATGAAAATCGGAATTGTCGGTTATAAAGGTTCGGGAAAGAGTTCGTTGTTTGAGTGGTTGACGGGCGTGAAGCCGGATTTGTCGCTTGCGCATAGTTTGCAATCGGCGATGGCGGCGATTCCCGAGCCGCGAGTTGCCGCGCTTTGCGACATTTATCATCCGAAAAAAACGACAATGGCGTCGCTCGAACTTGTTGACACGCCGGGTCTCGCACGCGATCAGGAAGGAAACGCCGCGCGTCTTGCTCAATTGCGGGAAATCGGTTGTTTGATTTGCGTAGCGCCGGTTTTCGACGGTTCCGATCCCCAAAAAGAGAAGGCGGCGTTTCACGAAGACTTAATTCTCGCCGATCTCGAATTGGTGATGAATCGCGTCCAACGAATCCAAGAACAACAAAAACGTCCGCTTTCCAAACCGGATCAAGAAAAATTGGCGTTTGAATTGGAAACGCTCGAAATGGTGCAGTCGGCTTTGGAATCCGGTCAGCCGCTTCGCGAGGACGAACTGAACGACGAGCAGCAAAAGGCGACCCGCGCGTTTCGGTTATTAAGCGAAAAACCGCGTCTCTTTTTAATCAATACGCCGGACGACGCGACGAATCTTGACGCGTACAAAGAGCTTGCGACGGAAAAGTATCCGGTTGTCGCCGTTTCCGTCCGGCTGGAAAACGATCTTGCGGGAATGTTGCCGGAAGAGCGTAAAGCGTTTCTCGACGAAATGGGCTTGACCTCCGCCGACCGCGACCAAATTTTGCGAGCGATTCTCGACGCGTCGGGACAGAGCATTTTTTTGACCGCCGGAGAAAAAGAGGTGCGGACGTGGCTGATGCGGAAAAACGCAACCGCCGTCGAAGCCGCAGCCGAAATTCATACCGATATTGCGAAAGGTTTTATTCGGGCGGAAGTGATGAATTGCGACGACCTCGTCCGATTAGGCGGCGAGCGCGCCGTCAAAGCTGAAAATCTTGTCCGCCGCGAACCCAAAGATTACGTTATTCGCGACGGCGACGTTGTGTTATTCCATTTCAGCGCTCCGAAATCGTAACTTCTTTTCCGCAGAAATGGGATCATTCTTGTCGTTTTCAAAATCATAAAATCCAAGACGTTCCCAAGCATTTGCTTTCTTTGGACCAACCGGATGCGTCTGTCCGTCGTCGCCTAACCATGCGCCATACCAAGCGTAATCTTCCAGCGTCTCCAACGAACTATCAAAATGATAAGCTGTTTTTGTTCCGACACGGCAGGCGTTAGTTACGAAAAATGGCAACAGGCGCTTGCGTCGGACAACCCAAAATCGTACAATTTAGTCGATTTGAAATACGGTTCGCGAGATTCGTCGCCATTGGAAATCACGGTCGGTCCCGATAGCGGTAAAGAACATCAAGCGGACGTCGGTAAAGCAATCCGCGAAGAAATCAAACCGCCAATGTAAAATCAAAGTAACTCTTAGAAAAACAAAATGATTGAGTAATGAGATTTGTTTTTTAAGGCGATCATTTTTAATCGTAAAGAACGCAACGGATATTATCAGAAAAGGTTGACCTTTACATCAAAATTTAAGGTTTAATGAGTTATGAAAAAGTTACCAATATTACCGATAGGCACGCAATCGTTTGAGAATTTACGTCAAACCGGTTGTCTTTATGTTGACAAAACCGAAAT
>JAISZO010000169.1 GCA_031269105.1 Planctomycetaceae bacterium
TGAAAAAAGAACTCCGGCGCGAAATCCTAACTCCCGCCGAAACTTCCGAAAATTTTTCATGGACTATTAAGTTTTAACCCAAATTCCGCAGTTGTGAATAAAATGTAATATTTCAGTGGAATTTTTATTTTGACTTAATAAAATAGCCGCGCTAGCGGCGGCATTATGAATAACCGGCAGTGTAGCGCAGCGCAACCGCCGGATAGTACCCCTCACCATTCTAAAGCCCTGCAAGGGCGACATGATGAACACCAAACAATGAAGGCAATTTGATAATGCCACCGCTAGCGCGGCTTGAATGAGGCGAGAGACTTTTATTCATCTCCGGCGGTTACGCTGCGCTTCACCGCCGGTTATTCATGATGTCGTCCCTGCGGGACTGGGAATAGAAAATTCCACTGAATAATTACAAAAAATCTCTGTAAACACTGTGTTCTTTAGAGTAAAAAATAAAAATAGATTGTTACGTTAGAAAATTTCTGTTTCTTTCAGCAATCGTACCGGTCCGATGAGTCCGGCTTTCGGATTGCCGCGATAGTGTGACGGAATCGTTTGATAATGGTTCGATAATGTACTCATAACCAGAATTTCTATGACATTGTCGTTCGGAACAACTAATTTTGTAATATCGCATTGCCAAGGACTTGACGTTAAAACGGCGGCTAAAACGCCGTTCACACGAACCTCGCACGATGCGATAACCTGACCAAGTTCTAAAATATATCGTCCATTTTTTGATTTCAATTCTTTGAGTTCATTTTCATCGAAATGAACTGTTTTACGGTAACGGACGCCGCCGCTGTACGTTTCAAGAACGCCTTGTTTCGACCAATCGCCCAAAGGACTTGTTCCTTTTTCGCAACGTAAAAAAACAGGTTCGGAAAACACTCCGCCATCGTTAAAACCCCAAGGAATATCGGTCATCCGAATTGTTGCCGTTGCGGAATCACGGCGCCGAAGATGCTGCGGAATAGTGATACGAATGAGTTGTCCGTCGGGATTGTTGAACGATTGAACCTCTTTTCCATGAACAAACACCGTTCCATGACCAACCGGATTCAATGCCATTTCCGTCAATCCCGGCGGCGCGGTAAAACGAAACCATTGTTCATCGTTTTTCGCTGCAAACGGCTGGTAACGTAAAATCGTTTTTCGGTCAAACCATTTCATTGCAAGCGGAGTCGGATCCGCCGTATCGCTTTCACGGCTGGTACTAAAAACAACGTAGGATCGTCCCGGTTTGACGAACTTGATAACAACATGGTGAATACCGTTCGTTAATTCGGTTTCCTGTTCCATTTTTTGTCCGTCAATCCAAATGGCGGACGGTTTGATTGTTCCGGGCATGGAACCGTCTGCCTGTTCCCAAAAAACAGGAGTGTTTTTTTCTACAAAAAGGGAAGCGGCAAAATAATTGACTCCTTCCGGCACGATCAGAAAATAATCAGAAACGATTTTTTTTAATCCATGATAACCGTGTTGATCGCCCGGTTCGCCTTCAACGCCCCAACGCCATGAAAATCGGTACAGTTGGCGCGATGTTTTACCGATGACGATGGGATGATTGCCGCTCAAAAGTTCCGATTCAAGTTTTTGTTCTTGATCAGTTTCTCCGTTTTTCAGATTGTAAAGGAACATCTGATTGCCGTAACCAAAAGTTGCCGACGGGCAAGCGGAATCATCGAAATGAGGATCAATAAAGTCCTTGCCGGAAAAATCGGCGTTTTTTTGAAACACCTTGAAACGCCGGGCTTCGGCTCCTAACATCGAAGACTGATCAAACGGATTTTTTTTAACCGGAAGCCGGAAATCGCCGAAGGCGTTATCTAAAGTCGGAACAAGTTCAAAATCCCAATCGCCGTCAATCACACGCGGCGTTCCTTCATTAACATAACGTTTATAAACCGGAATTGTTGTGTCGGATTTTCCCTTTGGTAAAAACGCAATTATTCTTCCTTCCTGGACGTCAAGCGGTAAACGTACTTGAGTTCGTCCGTTTTCAAGAGTTTTCGTTTCCGTAAGTTTTGACGCCTGACCGGTCCAGGCGTTCCAAAGTTGAACGTCGCCGCTTGCCCGAAAAACGGCTTGCGAATCTTTCGCGGCATGTTGAACGAAATAAACCTCGACGTTTCCTTCGGCTGTCGGGATACGCCGATGCAAAACCCATGCGCCGCCGCTCACTTCAAAATCCCGAACAAGATTTTCAGAAATAATTTTATCAACCGAGACTGAAAAATCGGCAGAATTTTGTAATAATTGACCTCGCACGCCGGTAATATGATATTCATGAACAAAAAGTTGGTTTACCGTTTCGAGTATTTCCAACGAAGCGGAACGCCGCCAACGATCATTGTTAAATACTTCATTTTTTGTCGAACACAAAAACGTTTCGCTATTCAAAACAGTTTGACCATCGACAACGGCGGCAAAAAAGAATCCGGCAGTCCGTTTACCGGGCTGATCGTTGTCATGACATTCCGCAACGATAACATCTCCGTTGTTCAGATTCATTTCCCCGTTCCAGCCTTTTTCGTAATCGGAAGCGGACGCGATCTGTTGACCGTTGACAAAAAGCGTTCCTTCGTTATCGGCATGAAAACGAATTTTTGCGCGGCATTTTCCGTAATTCCAAATTGCCTTGAAAGCCGCATTTTGCGACGGTTTTTCCGACCAAACCCAGCGTCCTTTGAAACCGCCGTCATAAGAACGCGGTTCGCCGACGAAACGATGATTGGTTTTATTTTCAGAGGCAAGAAGAATTCCTTTGCCGTCAATGAAAATTTCGTGCATTATTTCCTGAAGTTTGGGGTCGTTTGCGCCGATCCGGTCAGAGGCTTCAAGCAGACACTCCAAAGCAATCACGATTCCGCCTTGACGATGAAATTCACGGATTTTTTCTACCGCATCCCATCGAAGAGCTTTCATGGCAGGCAGAATCAAAACGCGATAAGACTCTCCAGCAACGTTTAATGTTTTTTCGCCAATGGCTGATCGGGCAATCGATTGACCGTCAATGAAATCAAAATCAATTCCGTTGCGATAAATTTTCCTGCCGAGATCAAAGGCAATTTTTGTTGAATGATTGCAGTCAAAACCGGCGGCGCCCTGTTCCGCCGGATAAACGATAGCAACATCGGCAACATGATTTCCTTGCGAGAGGAGAAAACTCAATCGTTCAAAATAACGTAACCAAATGCCGGCGTGCCGCCAGTACGGCATCCGAAAATGATAACACGGCGGAGCCCATTCCCAAAAACCTCCGTAAGTGGTGTAATAAAGACCATGCAGGCAAAGAAGATTACAGCCGACAGCGTAATTTTCGTTTGTTGTTCGCGTTAAATTTTCAAGGGTCATTCCCCATCCGGCGGAGTGATAACCTTCAAGCCAAACGCGCGGCGCACCGTAGAGATGGGAAATGGACGACGAAACTTTTCCCTTGATAATATCAGCTCCGCTTCCGGGCGTATCATGTCCCGGCGCGCTGTACCAACGAATTGTACGAAAATAATCGCCGTATTCCATTGGATTTTGTCCGCGTCCCATCTGGTCGCAGCCGTAAAGCAGTCCGCGTTCACTGTGCCAGGTACCAACCGGTTTGAAATAACCTTCTTCGGACAAAGCGATTTTAACATCATGATAATCGAGACGAATTTTCGGTGTTGTATCGTCAATCTGTTCAAAAAGATGAGGTAATTTCGGGCGAATATCATAACCTTTCCGTTTTTGAAATTCTTCGGCAAATCGCGGCGTCCAGATTAAACCGTCAATACCAAGAAGTAATTCATCCTGAAAATAATAATTCAAAGATCGGCGAAACTGTTCAGGGACATGACGTTCCGATTCCCCGAAAAAACGGTCGGCAATCAGCGTTCCGGTTTTTTCGTCCATCGGATCAATTGATTTCGGCTGAGTTTTCCAATAAAAAACGTAACGATCAATAGATTCGGAATCATCCGGTTGCGGAACGTCGATTGTAATAATTTCATTCTGTACGGAATCATCTGAATTTGTTGCGGTCTTTTTTGTCAACCGCGTTTTTTTCATCAGTAATTTTTTTCCTTGACGAGCCGGATCGGCGAGAACTTCATCGACCACAAATCCTTGACCGGGCCACGCCAACGTGTAATCACTGATTCCGACGCCGATTCCGCGTTGATCGGATTCTTCGACGAGCCACGCCCAAAGATTCCAAAATTCCGGCGTGAAGAGCGGAGGATCAAGCGGATAAGAATTGCCGAACAATCCGTACGATTTTCCGTCAATCGAACCTTTGGCGTGTGCCGCATTGACTTGAATACCCTGAATGCGCGGCAGCGGATAATCTGTCGGCAACTGTTCAGGCGAAACGCCGGGAAGCGTTTTACCGCAAAGAAAATCAAGTTGCCAACGAAGCCGTTCTTTCGTCAACTTATCTCCGGTAAACCAATAAAACGGAACCTCACCATAACCCGGCGGCGGAACACAAAACTTTTCATAAAGTGAAACGATGGGTTCTTTCCGTATTGTTTCGGGATCAGACCAACCGATTTTGCCTTGTTTTACGGAATGAAAATCAGGAATATCTCCGCCTTTCAAAAAGGAAACGGAAATAACTGAAAAACAAAGGAGAAATAAAAATCTTTTGTACATTTTAATTTTATTGATTTAAAAAATTGTTTATCAACACAAAATTAACGGCGCAGCCTTGCCCTGCATTATCATTCGCATGGAGTAAACCATGCCGCTAAAACATCCCAATATCATTAGCATTATACTAATGACGGCAGGAAAATGATACGACCATCTAGGAAAGCGGCGTTAAAACATTCGTAACCGACATTTCGACGCCGATACCGCAAATGCTTTTCAATTTCCTGAATTGCGTAAAAATTCGCGGATTGCCTTACCCACCTCGCATTGCAAAAAATTGACATCTTTTCTTTTAACTTGAATGACGTCAATTTCATACGGCGTGGAGTTTTCCTGTGTGTACTTTTTTTCCACATACGAATAAACCTTCTGACCGATTTGAATTTTAACGCCGTTTTCATCGGTAGTTTCCGTACCGTCTTCATCTTTGGTTTTAGAGATAACGACCTTGTATTTCCCAAGCGGAACGCCGATTTGTCCGTAAGTTCGAAGAGAGGCTTTGCCTGTTTCGTCAGTAATGCCGGTACAGCCTTGTGCATAAGGCGTAGCAATATTTTGCGGAATCAGCGTTACTAAAGCGTCGGCTAACGGCTTGCCGTCTTGCGTTACGGCAATTTCACACGGCGCGATTTCGGGAAAATTATCCGGTAAATTCGATTTTTTCCCGCATCCGCAAAAGAATAAAACGGCAATAGCTATTCCTAATGTTAATGAAATTGAAAAATTTTTCATGCAATATTCCTTTTTGTTTTTTAAAGTTAAGCGAATGAAAAATGTAAGACAAATTGTATTCGCCGTATTTGTTGTACGAATTCCGTTCAAAAAAAAAGTAACAATTCGTAGAATCATTACAAATATTTCGATTTCCTCTTACGGGAACGAATGGTTTTCTGCGCCGTCGATAGTTTCCAACGCGCCCCAGACTCCGATAGGACTGACACCGTTTTTGTTGTGAGCCATCTGACTTGGCATTGTTCCACAGTTGATGCTGTCGCTAATAAAATGAACGCCGCCATCCACCGCGCCGACATTGACTCCGCCGGGGTGATAACTTTGCGCAGCATAAAATGCCCAACCGTCTTCATTGTTTTGTCGGGAACATGAAGGACCATTTGGCGGCATGATTGTGTTAAATGCCGTATAAGAAAGAAGTCGATCTGTATATCGTCCGCCTCGCCATGTT
>JAISZO010000175.1 GCA_031269105.1 Planctomycetaceae bacterium
CTTGGAGGTGAGGATTTTATTGGAAGAGGACTACCCCGACGTCGAAAAGGTACGGTTAGTCTGTGATAACTTGAACACCCACTCACTCGGAGCGTTTTATGAGACGTTCGCACCGAGTCACGCGAGATCGCCGGCAAGACGTTTGGAAATCATCCCGACGCCGAAGCACGGCAGTTGGTGGAACATTGCGGAAAACGAACTGTCAGCCTTGACGGCTCAATGCGTGAAGGGGCGACGTTTCGGCACGATCGAAGAATTGCGGGAGGAAGTGATGGCGTGGGCGATTTCATGCAACAAAAAGCAAAAGGGTGTCGACTGGCAATTCACCACCGAAGACGCCCGAATCAAACTCGAATCACTTTATCCCAATATTTTATTTTGACAAGGCACTAGCTTCTCTACGCTTTTCTATCCATGAGCGATCCGCCGACGGTTCCGGTGCTTTTGCCGTGACTTCGCGCGTAGGTCGGACGCGGTTGACCGCGCGAGGCAATGACGTCGAGCATTTGCGAAACGTGCAGTAATCCACGCTGCGCGACCACCCAATTGGTGATGTTGCGTTGTCGCAAAAGCTGCGATTGATATTGCGCCGTGCGGAACATCCTCCAAAATTCGTCGTCCGATTCCGACACGACCGCGTGTGCAAGCGTTTCCAACGATTCCGACGGCAACCCTTCCGCCGCCGCGTCTTGCAGCAGTTTTTCCCGTTCCGCAAGACGTTGTTGCAGCGTTTCCGCCGCCTGCCGCTCCTGCGGAATCATCGCTTCAATCGCCGCAATATCATTCACCGCAAACAACGAGCGCTTCCGCTCAAGCAGCGCCGTCGTTTCCTTTTGCGACGTCAGCAGGTTTTCTAAAAAATCGGATAATTGCTTCTTACGGCGTTCCATAAAAATCAATGAGAGTTAAAAGGTAAGGTTTTAGGTTACAGGAGTCAGGGTTGGCTTTCAACACATTCACCACGAAGAGCGAAGGTTTCACGAAGGATTCTCGAAGAATTTTTAAAGTGGGGTAAATGATTGTTTCAATCACAGAGCGAAAAATTCCGCTTGCGAAACTTTTCACTTTTAACTTCCTTGAACCACCCCGTCGGTCGGCTGACGCCGCCCGCCATCCCTCCAACGGAGGAGAATTTTGTTTTAGGTTGCAGGTTCCAGAAGCCAGATTCCAGTGTTGGTATTCAACACACGAAAGAAAGTACGGCAAGCCAACGCTGGCTCCTGTTCCCTTGACTCTGTAATCTTCTCCTGCAACCTCGCTTACTCACTTACTTCGCATCGTGATTAACTTAAACATCGGGTCGCTGACCGTGCGGGACGACGCTTCCGTTACGCGATCCACTAATTGTTGATCAAGCTGCTGTTGAAAAATCTCTTCCGCGCGTCCGCCGTCAAAATACGGCGTTTTCTGCTGCGTCTGACGCATCGATTTCAACATCTGACCGTACAACGTTGCGCCAACAAATTGATGAAACACTTTGCGAAACTCTTCTTTATCCGCGTTTTTGGAAACGTCCGGCGCTTCGGGCGTTTTTTCCGCGAGCGGTAATGTTGAGGACGTTATTGGGGTTATCATTGTTTTCTTTCTTTAGGTATCCGATTTCCAGCCGGACGCCGACGTGGTTTGCAACATGCGAAGTACGGAAAACCAACGCTGTCGCCTGAAATCCGGCGGCTGAAACATCAACTAATACTTCATCACTTTTCCCTGAATGCTTCCCTGCGCGTCGAGCATTTTGATAATCGTGATAATCTCTTTGGTCGGAACGTTGACCGCGTTCAGCGATTCCTGTAACGCGCGGAGTTTGATATTTTGCGTATTCGTACTGCGTTCTTCGGGATCAATGTTGGCGAAACGTTCCGGCTGCGGCGGTCGCGTTCCGTCCAACGCGGGAATCGTAATCGTCATTCCTCCGTGCGATACGGTTGTCGGAAGAATTTCCACATCGGCGTCAATCGCCACGCTCGGCGCGCTTTCGTTGATAATGACCGTCGGGATTCGCGGAACGTCGGTCAGCGGTAAATTTAATATGTCGGCGAGAAACTTCACCGAATCGGCAATATCCTCCGGCGGCAAAGGAATCGTTACGTTGTTCTGATTGATCGCTTTGGCTTTCATGTTCTTGTTCTTGACTTTCATGGAGTCGTCGTTAATGGCGGACTCAATCGCATACGCCATCGAAAAGTTCGCGTAAGGTTCGTCAATCACCAGCGTAATCACGCCGTCCTGAACGTAAGGATTAAAAAAATCGTCTTCCAGCCGGCAACCGCCGGTGATTCGTCCGCGATTCGGCTGCTCCTTGTTTTCGAGAATAACGTCGCCGCTTGCTTGTCCGTAAATAATGGAGTCCAGCGGATTTTGCGACGGTTTCGGTCCAAGCATTGAGGTCAGCAACAGCCGTCCGCCTTCCAGCGACGACGCATTTCCTAACGCCGCGACCTGACAATCCAGCAACGTTCCTTCCCGCGCGCCAGCGCCCGGCACCGTAACCATCACGGAAACCAACGCGACATTTTTCACATTAATCATGTCCTGACTCGTCGCCGTAGTATGTCCGCAAAGCTCCAACATCCGCAACAAACTATTGCCGGATTCCCGAAAGCCGCGGATTTTGTCGCCCGTTCCTTTCAAACCGACAACGATTCCAAATCCGTGCAGCGTGTTGGTTTCCTGCCCTTTGACGTGCGATACCGTTCCGATTGTCAATTCGGCGGAGATATTCGCGGCGCACAAAACCATGAACCAACCCGCCAATCCAAAAATAAAAAGCGTTCGTTTCATTATGCAACTCCTTTTCAATGTCGTTTCAACAGCCAATCCGACGTCGTTCATGGAATTCTAATAAAAAACGACGTCCGTGAAAAGAGCAATTCCGCGATTTTTATTGCGTTGGGCTAAACGAAGGAATCGCCATTTCGGAAGGAGGTAACGTTTCGACCGGCGGCGTTTGAGATTCTGTTGCGGCGACGCGGTAAAGAATATAACGCTCGTTCTTATAAACAACCGAAAAATCCAAAAGCGGAATCCTTGCGTCAAACTCCGTTAAAATGTAAGAGAAATCATACTTTTTTTGTAACCCGCCGATCTCTTCCGGCGTTTTGTGGTACTTTAACACATAAGCAAAAGGATAACTTTCAAAACCTGCCGGCAAATCCGGCGACGAATAACAATCCCGTATCGTTTCCGACCAAACAAGCATCGACTTGGAATCCTGCGGCGTCTCTTTCCAAACCGCGACGTTTGCGCGGTTGGCGTACCATCGAAACGATTCGCTGTTTCGCGGAATCAGAAAAACCGCATCTTCTTCGGTATTCTTCGCAATCCAGCCGCACATATCCCGCCATAAAAGATGAAAGCGGAGCGAATTGCCCGACGTTCGCGGAACTTTTGCAGAAATTCGTTGTTCCGCTTGTTCAAGAAACGACGGAACGCTTCCGCCGAACAAAATGAGCGCAGTCAAAAACGTCAAAAAGACCGGACGCGACGGCAAAACGCGCGGCGTTTCTTCTTGTTTGGCGGCGTTTCCATAATTGCGGTGATAAAACAGCAGAAAACCAGAAATCAGCAATACCGCGCCGTAAGCGATGACTTCGCAATTTTGCCGAATGCCGTTCATTTGATTCCATGTCGGAGTCATTTCCTGTTTTGTAAACAGATGAAAATAATACTGATAAGAAACCGCGTAAACAGCGCAATAAATGACGACAAGAAAAATCGCGGCTCTGATGAAAATTTTTGTCCACCAAGTTAGCTCTTTCGGAAAATTCTCGCGTTCGCAAAGCGTGCTTACCCAACCCAAAAGCGCCGTTCCGCAAAGCCCCATACCGAGCGGAACGGAAAAATCGGTCATACGAAACCAATAAAAACGAAGGAGCGACGCGGCAAAATCCAGATATTTTTCCGAAGCGAAACCATAAGAAATGATGAATCCGACGCATGAAATCAAAATGGTTCCAATAACAAAACCGGCAATCCGAAATCCCGGCGGCGCGGCATATTGCGCCAGTTGTTCATTTGTTAGAACTTTTGGCGATATATTTTTCTCATCGCGCTTGGGGAATTTTTTGCGTGTCCAAACCGTCGCGGAACAGAAAAGCCATGCCGCCGTCAACAATCCCAATCGCGTTACAAACGCCCAGGAAAACGCTTTACCATATTCATGATGCGCTAATCGCTCAAACGCCGCGATGCGATACGCTTTATACGCAATCTCTTTGTCGCATCCCCAATCCATCAAAATTGCGGGCAAAACGCCGGGAAGCGAAAGAAGCCCGCCAATCATCAACGGCACAAGCATCGGTAAAAGCGGCGTCCGGTCGAATTTTCGTTGTAATAACCATGCGAAACCGCCCGCGACAACCGACCAGCCGCCAACCACCGGATGATAAGCGGCGGCAATTCCAAACATGACCCAAACGAATCCCCAACGGTTGCGGGCAAGAGCGTCCAACCCGAAAATAACAAAAACATAAGCGAAAACTTTTCCTTCAACTCCGCCGATTACCCATTCTCCCGCCATTTGGAATTTAAGCATAAAATAGGCAAACGCGACGGAAGAAAGCGCTGAAAACCAAGCGACCGGAATGATCGCCCGGCTCAATCGATACCAGCCAATCGCCAATGCCAGCCAGAGAACCACGCGACCAATCCATGTCGCCGTATTCAAATCGCAATAAAGCGAGAGCCAGCCGAAAGTTTGATAAAAGAACCAATGGGCGTTGTAACTGTTTAAAAACGCGTCGTTTTTCAAGACGTCGGGGCGCCAGGCGTGAAACGCTTTACCGACATAATACGGCTCGTTGGTATCGGGAACCGCCCGCGCGCCGTAAACAAAAAAAACGGCAAAAACTAAAAGGATTTCGCTGAACGCCAAGAAGAACGCTTGACGTTCCACTTTCAAAACCGGCGAGCGGAAAGGTTTTGGCGAATCCATTTCATTTTGCGTAACATCCGACGACGTCTGATATTGCGAGTCCGACGCCGTTTGTTGCGAATTTCCCGACGCCGACGAAATATTGAAACGATTATGATTTTTCTTGCTCATGATTTTGTGAAGGTTGTTTTACCGCAATGTCGCGAAAAAATCCGCGAATCTCGTAACTTCATGGTGAAAAAATTGAGAGACGGCTAAACAAGGTAGTATAACCATTTTATTTTTCTACGTAAACGCGAATTTGGAGATTTTATTCTCATTTGCGCATTCTGCTTATTTATTGCGTTTTGTAAAATCGTAATTTTTGTTAATATCGACGTCATCGACAACCGATAATCATACAAGATTAAGTTCTATTAGAAAATGTGCGCAATTTGAATAAAATTTAGGAGAATAACACAATGACGGAACAGAAAAATCTCAACGGATATGAAAAGAACAGCCGGACATTTGCCGCGCCTGCCGACACAAAAGTTGAATACGATTCCGTCCGCGAAAATCTGCGATTTTCCGCGCAATCCGCTAAGTTCAGCGACGCTTATGACGACGACGTTTCCGTATTGCCTCCGCGTATCATCGCCCGAATGCCCGATTTGACCGGTTTTGGCGGCGCTACAATTCCTTCGTCGATCTCTTTGTTTAGCGCCAAACAGAATCGTTTTTTGTGGAATCTTCAAGTGTTTAAGAAAGTTTCATTGAAAAAATTATCCGCTTTTGGAGCCATTTGTTGCGTTGTTTCCGTTCTCATTTGGTGTTTATTGACAAATCATAAAGAAGATGCGCCGACAACCGCCGACAATTCGCAAACTCTTGAAGAAATGAAAATACACTTTCCTGCGGAAAATCAAGCCGCAACATTGCAAGCGGATTCTTCCTCAAGGAAAGAAACTCGTTTTCCGTTTATTGTTCAAGAAACTTTTGCGCCGCAAAAACAGGAATTTTCTTCGGTAAATACTAACGCGGCACAATCAACGTTTATGCCTAATGATTTCTTTTCGTCGCAAAGTATTGTTCCGGCAGACGTGTCGCCGACGCCGTTTTCCGCAGCGCCGCAAGATACGGCTTACTGGAATCGCGTTCCTGAAAATTATACCATGTCAAATATGCCTAACGATAGGATCAACAACAATGCGATGAACATTCCCGCAGCCAATTATCAATTCGCCGAAACGAATACGCCGCTTGCCAATAACAATATTGATCCTTATTACGCCGCGAATCCGAACAACGGAAATACGACGAATTATTCGGGAAATGGAAATTACGCGTCGCAACCGAATTTCAGCGACGCGCCGGTTTATAATTCTTATTCTTATAATATGACGCAGCCCGTTGTGCAGACCACGATACAATCGACTTCGTTTCAAGAATATCATTCGACGCCGCCGATGCAAAACAATCAAAATATGACGTCGTACAACAATGATATGCGTTATCAGCCGATAGACAATCAAATTCAACCACAGCCGCAGTTTCAGGAGAATCGGGTTGCGTACAATTCCGCCGCAAACGCGAGTCCTTCTTATCCGGCATATCCGCAAAACAACGGAGTAACGCCGCCGAATTATAATCCGAATTATCCGACGGGACAAGCGGATTATTCCCGTCAACAATATCCGGGAAATTATCCGCCGAACGCCATGCCGCCCGCGATAAATCCTAACGAAATCGCGCCGAATGTCGATACGACGTCTAACGTTCCGATGATTGCGTCCTCTCAATCTTTTCGCAATCAAAACGTCGCGCCGATGAATAATAGAAACAACAACGGAATCGTGGCGGGACAAAATCCGGCTTACGGCGGTAATACGTTTAATAATAACAATCCTGTGATTGTGTCGCAAACGCCGGAATACTACAAATAACAATATTTCCAAAACGTCCTAAATCCGACTATTTAACGCTTATTCAGTTATGAGCAGATACGAGAATAACAAACGGCGCTTGAGTGCGTTTGCGTTGTTGCAAGACAACGCTCCGGCTATACAACCGGAAAAAATGCAATCGACGACACGTGCGATTCCTTCCGAAAAGCAAACGTTGCCGCTCGATAACGTTATTTCGTTTTCTACCGACAACTATTCCGAAAACGCTTTTCAAACAGCGTCGAATAAAAAACCGGAACGGCTTTTGAAACTTCATACGATTTCCGAATCGGAGGACGAAGAACAAAATTCTTTACGCAATTCGACGTTGCAACAATCGGTTGTTCATCACGAAAAAACAACGCTCGCGCCGAATCTCACAACAACGTTTTATAAGAACGATCCTCGCGGATTTTTGGGGGAATTGCGAGAAGCGGAAGATTCTCTTTTTGATCGGACTCAATTGTTAAGTAAAATTGATTTTCCTTCGCCGAAAAAAAAACAATTGCCTAAAAACGCAATTCAAGAGAAAGATACCAATATTTTTGATTCGTTGTTGTCGGACGACGTTTCTGATGAAAAATTCACGCTAATACGTCATTCGATAAAAAAAGAAAAAGAAGTCGAAGCGGCGCCGGAAAAAACGATCATTGACGTTGCGGATTTTGTGGAAACGTTTTCCGTCATACGTCCGCCGGATTATCTTAAACGACAGAACAAACCACGCGCGGAGAATGCTTCCGATCCTTATGAAAATTTTTTGAATCAGACGGCGTTAAAAAAAGAATTTGCGGATGCGCAAACGACAATCGACCGCGTTGCGGAAACAATTGGACAAGGCGTTTTAAATGACATTGCGGCGTCGATGGAATATCAAGCGGACGTTGGCAAACAAGATTTTCATGATTGCGTTGATAATACGATTAACGATGCGACTGACGAGACGGTCGCCGAACAACCGTTGGAAACGGAAACGAAATTTGAAGTTATTGAAAAGAGAAAACCAACGACGGAAACAATTTGCGCAATACAGTCCGCAACGAGAGATGAAGAGGAAGCGCTTGAAATTACGGAAACATCTGCAACAAATATTGAATCCGTCTCAACTTTTACGGCAAACGAAGACGCAACAACAATTTACGCAACGACAACTGAAACCACGGTTGAGGAAAATGATTCGGAAAAGACGTCTTCTATAACCGTTTACGAAGAACCGGAAAAAGCGATAGTTGTCGAAACGGAAAAAGTCGTTCATGAACAATGTGAAAATATTGCGGAACAACTTCGCGAACAGAGAGAGCGTCGGAAAAACAATCCGCCGTCGAAAGAATCGTTGACGGAATTACGAATTGTTCATGCGGTAGATGAAATGGAAGAAATCGTAACGGCAAAACGAACCGTTCTTGAAAAAGCGGCGGGTATTGTCAAAGAATCCAAGAAAATTTTTTCGTTTGCGGAAGAAGAACCCGTAATAACGGAACAAGAAGAAACGTCCGCGAATGGCAATCGTCAAATTCACGCGGTTACCGAAGAAGATGAAATTGAAGAGAATAAAGTTATTGACAATCCAAAAGAGGAATCTGATATGAGTACAAACGCTTCGGTTATAACAGATTCGTACAATCGAAAGTTTTCATCAATTGTCAAGCAGCTTGAAGGTTTGGCGACGGAACAGTGCGACCTTTTGGCGGAATATATTCGCGATAAAGTTTATCGAGGGCGGCGATTGCTTGCGTTTTGCGGTATACGCCGACAAGTCGGATGTTCAACGATGGCGTTGGTTGCGGCAAAAACAATGACGCGTTACGGATTAAAAACCGCGCTGATCGACGCAAATTTTGATTATCCGTATCTTGAAGCGTTTTGTTCTCAAAAGCAATCGGTGGAAAAAGCGTCGGAACTTGAATCCTGTTGGATTGACGTTTTGCAAGGAAAAAACGATTGGGAATCGCTTGGTTTTTCTCCGAAAAATAATGATCTTTTGACAATTTTTCCGCTTCGTGAAAATGTTCTTGCAAGTTGGACGGAATATCAACCGGAATTTTTGCAACAATCAGCGAATAAATTAATCGCGACGCTTCATGAACATTTCGATTTGATTTTATTGGATTGCGGAGCGTTTGAACCGCTCTGCGAAGAAATTACTTGGGGAGAGCTCGAACTGCTTCAACCGGACGGCGTTATTCTTGTTCGTAATCCCAATCAAACGTCAACGGAAGATATTGAGCCGTTCTACAATGAAATGACTGTCGGCGGCATTGAGGAAATCGGTATTGCAGAAAATTTTGTGTAAATTTGCAAGTTTTGCTCAAAAGTTGCCATGTTTATTCTAATAAAATAAAAATTCCTGCAACCGTTCACGGCGGAATTTTTATTTTTTGATTAAGGGCAGTTCTAATAAGTTCAGTTTTTATAGAGGGTTTGATAGTTATGGGAAAGATATTATTTTTTCTCAAAAAGAGGCGAGAATTTTGTCGTTTTGAATGTCGGAAATCGTTCCCGATATTCATTCCTAACGTCTCTCGTTTACCTCTTTTGTCATTCTACACGAACTCTTCGCATCAAACTCACCTATCGGCGCCTGTTGTAAACAACATTCCGCATGCCAATCTGAAACGCCGCTCGCGTCTTACCGAAGCCTCGCATGATTTCGTTCCCCCTCCTCATTTTCATCGCGCCAAAAATGTGTTCCACGCGACAACGAATTTTTTTACGATTGTTTTCTTTTTGCTCGTCGGTCAACGGAGGATTTCGATTTGCTTTTTCGCAAATTCGCGGAATGTCACCGTGTTCACGCAGCTCCGCTATAAGAGGGATGTAAGCCGAATCCGCCTACGCAATCGTCGCGGATAAATTTATAACGAACGTCCGCGTTCACGTGATTCTTATAACCAAAATAACTCGCATTATTTTTTTTCGTTCACCGGGCGTCAACGTCTTTGTGAGATTTTTTGTGCGGATTTTGCGTAAAGGATTCGGGAATCCCGCCTCTCTTGATTTGAGCGTTTTCCTCGCGACGATTGCGTTGCTTGGGAACTTCGACAAACGTTCCGACAACAATACTACGTGCTTTGGCGACAAGACCTTTTCCGGCAAGCGCCTCTTGAAAGCGCTCGAACAACTTGCGTTCGACATTTGCACAGCGAAGCTCTTCGCCGAAAAGCCAAATCGTGCGGGCGTCGGGAATTTTGTCGGCTCT
>JAISZO010000438.1 GCA_031269105.1 Planctomycetaceae bacterium
TATTTTAGTAATTTTGAACACCTTCGATGGGTGCGCAAAAGTGCATTTAATTCAAATATATTAAAAAAACCTTGAAAATATCGAATATTTTTCGTCAAATTTTTTGGAAAGTACAATTAATGAATAAATCAATAAATTGATTTCCAGCCGCTAGCGGGACTGGAGAATTGCAAATTACCCTTTGGACTTACTCATTAATCATTCATCCCGCCTTAAAAAAACGAATATTCCAATGATATATTACTAATTTTCACTTAACGAATTTCACACCATAAAAACAAAAACCGAAAATTCAAGTGTAATGAGTATAAAAATATATATTTAAGGTCATGCGGACTTTCAAAGAAAATCCGCATGATTTTTAACGCGCGTAATTTTTAAAACATAAGATTTACAAAACAATCAACAAAGAATCGTTATATCTTTTTGTTTTGTTTCTGCCTTTTCGATTTCCTCTTTGGTCATGACGCCATCGGATTTGAAATTCGCGGTGATTGTTTTGCCGTAAGTTTTATCCAAACCGACAAGCGTCAAACTTCCCTGATCATCCAGTTGGAACGTAATTTCAATCGGCGCCTTTGCCGGAAGATTGCCGTCCAATTTGAATACCGCATTTCCCAACTGTTCGCTCATATCTTCCTGCGTATCCGCTTCCGATTCATTATTTACGTAAACAACGAGATCGATTTCGTCGGCGTTTGCGCCAGCCGTTCCAAATGTTTGGTTTCCTTCGGTCGGAACGGGCGTTTGTTTGATGATGAGATTCCGAACTACCGGCTGTCCGTTTTTCAACGCGCGGATTCCGTAACTCTTGGTCGCAACTTTTTTTATAGTTGTTTCCTTTATGTCGATCACGGTTGTAGTAGGTAACTCATAATCACCAGCAGTTTTGCTAACTGCTTTTTCAGTAATATCTTTTCGCTTATTTTCAGGAAGCGTGTCAATATCTTCTCCATCGGTCATCGCTCTGATTGCGTCATCCAGTCTCTTTTTAATGACGTGAATTTCACCCGATTTCGCCGCGCCTTTGGCGACGGCTTCATCGACGTCAAATTCCACCGGCGTAATTCCAAGCGACGCTCCGTAGCGTTCCGTTACTTTCGCCTTAATTTGCGGCATTCGCGTCGATCCGCCGACAAGGAGAAACGCGTGAATTTTTGCGACTTCTTTTTCTTTTGCTTCTTCAAGAACTTTATCTGTTAAAGCAAAAGTCTGTTCAAGAAGACCGGCTGTCGCTTCGTCAAATTTTTCGCGGCTTAATTCGACAACCGCTTTCTCTCCTTCATAGGTCACTTTGCGTTTGATATTCTCTTTATTGGAAAGCGTTTTTTTATCCGTTTCCGCATTGAACCGCAAATCGTAAGACGATTCTTGATCGGCAAGAATATCCGCGCTTGATCCGGTTTGATTCTGAAATTCCGAAACATAATATTGGACAATCTGATCGTCCCAGTCTTTTCCGCCGAGTTGATGATTGCCTTCCGTACAAACGATACTGATTTCGTTTTTATTGGGATCGTTACCGATACTCACAACGGTCACGTCAAACGTTCCGCCGCCGAGATCGTACACGATCACGTTTTTTCCTTTAGAATCTTTATTATTGAGACCGTAATTGATTGCCGCGGCAACCGGTTCGTCAAGAATTTCAATAACGTTTAATCCCGCCAACTTTCCGGCGTCGCGGGTTCGCTGACGTTCCAGGTCGCCGAAATAAGCGGGACATGTAATCACAACATCCTCGACCTGATGTTCGCCGGTTTTATTCGCGTCTCCGGCAAGTCGGCGTAAAATGTGCGCAGAAATTTCTTCCGGCTTATACGATTTGTCGTCCACCGTAAACGTCCAATCTTTGTCGCTCATTTGCCGTTTGACAAAATCAACGACGCGACGCGGATCGGTTTTTGCCGATTCTTTCGCAATCTTGCCGACAATAACATTTTTTTCCGATTCAAAGAAAACAACCGACGGCGTAACCCGCTCGTTATCGGAATTTGTAATAATTTGCGATTTACCGAACTCGTCGATAAACGCAATTGCGGAATAAGTAGTACCGAGATCGATACCGTAAACTCGTTTTGTTTTGGATTCAGACATTGTTGTCCTTTCAAAAAAACTTGTTAAAGTGAAAAACTAAAAAACGTAATAGATCAGTGGAATTTTTTGCAGTTGAAAATAACAAGGTAGCCAACCTTTCGCCGAAAGGTTGGGCGCCGTAAGGCGCCGGTGAATCCGATTAACTACGGCAATTCGTATTGCTCGGTTTGGAATTCGCTTGCCAGCCGTAAACAAGGACAAGTCGGCTATCGCCGACGCGACGTCTCGGCGAAACGTCGCCTACCTTATGTTGACAAACCTTTAACGAAATTCCACTGAATATATTACTAAAAAACTAATTTTGAGGTTGCGGCGAAACAAAAACGTACACTTCGACCATTTCAGGACGGAGAATGAAACCGGCTTCCGTTTCACATCCGGGACGCAACGATTGTTTGACTAACTTGTGTTTACTTTGCTCGTTTGTTACAACGGTTTTTAAGGAACGTTGTTTTTTAGGATCAAATTGCGTATTCGGTTCGGAACGATAAAACTGCACGTCAAATCGTTCAACCAGCATATCTCGAAAACTCGCCGCAATATCCGAATAATATTTGAGTAATTTGCGATAACTTTCTTCAGAAAATTCCGCGTTTTCAAAGTGGCTAATCGTTTTTTCCGCATCGTCAATTTGTTCAATCACGGCAAGAATCATTGATTGCTGAAACTTTTTGACGATTCCTTCTTTATAACTTTGATTTTCGCTATAAAGTTTATCAATGAGCGTCTGTTTCGACGAATCGTATTTGAGTTTTGCGTCAAAATCTTTTGCAAGTTGCCGAAGTAACGCGATCATTTCCGTCAGCGATTCGTTGACGAAATCTGATGCGGATTCAGAGGGTTGTTCCGTTATTTTTATTTCTTTCGGCAAAGATTCCGGCGGCGATTTTTCTGACGGCGGCTCTACCGGCGCATTTTTCGGTAATTGTTCAGGAATAACAGATTTTAAAATCGGTTGAGTCTCCGCGCCGGCGGCAATGGTCTCCGAAGATTGTTTCGTAAATTCGCCATTCGCGGCGGATGAAGACATATTTTCGGATTGAATCTCATAGGGTTGGACTGAATCTGTTTGACCAACCGGAAGATTCATTGCCGATTTTTCTTCGTGTTCGTAGCTCGTTTCAGACATTCGTCTTTCCTTATAAATAAAGGGTGTGAAATAAAGAGATTCACTTTAAGATATAGTCGTGTCGGACCAATTCAAGAAATAGAATAAGGGACGCCACGCTGCATCCCAATAACGAGATATTCCTTATATGCAAAGATAAGCGTTTCGTTTAAATAGATATACGAAACAATACGCCGTCGCCTACTCAAACGCTGTAGATTACGCCGCATGAATATCTCGCAAGCTCGACCACGCGACGCCCCGCTAGGGGGACGCTACTTTGGTCAAGCAAATCGCTTGTTTTCCCCTGAAATTATTCAGTTTGCATGGGAAAACAATGCCGTTAAAATACGGTTGGGATGCAATTATACTTGCGAATCTAATTGTTTTTGTTAAATATTTACTGTTCTTTTATATCATATCTTTTAAAATGCATCAATTATCGAATTTTGAAAATTAATCGAGTATTTTGTTTATTGTATTTTCTTTTTCAAAGAATTGCAAGGGGGGAGGAAAAAACGCTGAAAAAACCGGCGGTCATTAAGTTATCTTGTCCAATTCTGAAAATTTCGTATGCTGAAACTTACGGAGAGAAAACAAAAACCGAATTTTAAAGTATACCGTTGTTGCCTTAAAAATCGGTTTCCATTTTTTGTTTTCCCCATAATTTATGGCATTTTTCCATTTCCAAAAGCCGAAATTTAAAGTAGCTTTAGTATAAAAAAGATATACAACAAAATAAATAAATACCGCAACGTCAATTTTTCCAAGCAAAATAAAACCGCCGCCCGCCAAAACAACAAGACCAAAACCTATAACTCAAACGGAATAAAAAATTTCGCAATCTGCCATGCTCCGTTTTTTGATTCCGCCCTGCCGCTTTGTTCAAAACGCTCCGCGCTCTGCATGAGTTGTTCGCGAAAATATCCGTTTTCGGGAAACGATTTCAAAAGCAATATTCCACGCGCGTGCTCGACAAAACGACTCGCCATATCGGAAAGATTTCGCGAGTTATCGTTTCGTAATTTAAAATTTTTTGCCGCGCCGGAATATTGCGTCATAATCGCAACCGGTAATAACGATACCATGATCAGACCGAGCCGCTAATCCCAAGATCACGCTTGTTGTCGTCAATATTGCAGATAAGAAACTATTCTTTTTGTACTGATTAAAATTGGCGTTGTGTTGCATTTTGATGTACTTTACTTTTTAAATAATAATGCAAAAACTACGTAAAACATGTTTTGCAAAAGTTTGGCAAAGAGTTATGCAAGGATAGGGTTAAGCGGTTCTTTTTCCAGCGAGTCCGCTTGAATCGATTCGGATTCGATCATGTTTCGTACAGAAAAATCGGCGTAGTACGAATACAAGACCGGAACAAAATACAACACCAAAACCAACGCAAACGCCACTCCGCCCGCAATACTTAACGCCATCGGAATAATCATTTTCGCCTGCAACGACGTCTCCATGACAATCGGCAGCAAACCGCCCATTGTCGTTACGGAAGTTAACATAATCGGACGAAATCGGTTTTGCCCAACCGTCACCAACGTTTCCCGAAGCCCCGCGCCGTCATGAATTTTGCGGTTAATGAAATCAATCATGACAATCGAATCGTTGACAATAATTCCGCTCAACGCAACAAGACCAAACAAACTAAATAACGTCAACGGCTCGCCGAACAACGCATGAGCCGCCACCGATCCGGTGAGACCAAACGGGATAATCATCATAATGATAATCGGTTGTAAGTACGAACGAAATTGTATTGTCAACGCAATAAACATCGCACACATTGCCAGACCGAATCCCATGATCATACTCTCCGTTGCTTCATTCAGCTCTTCCTCCTGTCCTTCCCATAAGACCGTGACCCCCGGATATTTTTGTTGCAACTTCGGTAGGAACTCCGATTTTAAGGCGGCGGTAATTTCACGGGCATTCACGCGATTTTCGTCCACATCCGCCGAAACCGTAATCGAACGCTGCTGGTTGCGCCGCGTAATGGTTGTGTAACCGCGAACAACTTCAATATCCGCCAGTTCCGTAATCGGATATTCGCCGGTTGCCGTACGAATTCGAATCTCGTTGAAATCGCCCAACGAACGCCGATCTTCACGCGGATAACAAACCATCACCTTGACTTCATGCCGTCCGCGCTGGAGACGCTGCACTTCAGCTCCGTAGTACGTTGCGCGAATCACACTCGCCAAATCTTCAGGATGCAATCCCAGCGCCTTCGCATTCTCCTTGATTTTCAAACGAAATTCGTATTTGCCCGGCATGTCGCTGTCGGTAATATCCTGCGTTCCTTCAATTTCCGCAAGATACGCCTTACATTCTTCAACAGCGGCTTCCAGTTTCCCGGCTTCACTTGATTTTGCCGTAAGAAGAAATTCAATGGCTCCGCCCGGAGGTCCGAACGTTTGCGTGTCGAACGTTAATTTATCGGCTCCCGGCGCCGTTCCGGCAACTTTTCGCCAACGGTCGGCAATTTCCACGCTGCTGATTTTGCGTTTGCCGCCGTCAATCAATTCAATATGCACTCCGCCCTGATAACTGTTACCGCCACCGGATGCGCCTGACAGGTTGGTCCCGTCCACTTCGATTGACGTTCCCACAACACGGAATGATCGAACTGCGACAGGAGTTCCGGCGTCTTCGTACTCTTTGGCAACTTTCCAAAACGACTGTTCAATATGCCGTGTCCATTGATCGGTCACTTCCTCCGGCGTCCCGTTCGGAAACAAGAGCGTCACAAGAATGTTATTGCCGTCCATTTTCGGAAAAATCACAAAAGGAACGGCTCCCGAAAAAATCAACGCAAGTGTCAGTGCAAATGTACAAAGACTGCCGACAATGAAAATACTTCGATTTCGTAGAACCCAAACGATTGATGTTCCGTACAAGCGCCGGACTGTTATGTCCATTGCCCGATCCGTATAACGTTTGAACCAGCGAAGCGGGATCAGAAGCCATGAAAAAATATACAAATATCCGCTGATCATTTGAAGGAACAAATTTTTCCGATGGGTAAGGTGACACGGAAGAATCGCAACACATTCACCGAGTGAAGACAGGAGCATAACAATCATCACGACCGGGATACTGTAAATAATTTTCCCCAACATTCCTGCAATATATAATAACGGAAGAAATGCGATAATGGTTGTCAGCACGGATGCGAAAATTGACGGGAACACTTCCGTAATTCCATCAATTGCCGCATTCAAATAATTTTTGCCGCGACTGCGATGAGTATAAATGTTTTCTCCGGCGACAATCGAATCATCAACCACAATCCCCAGCCCCATAATGATTCCGAACGTGGTGATCATATTCAGCGTACAATCGGATATGTAAAGCCAGAGACTTGTTGCACAAATAGCAAACGGAATACCCAACGCCACCCAAAAAGCAAGTTTAATCTCAAGAAATAACGCCAAAAGAATAAAAACAATAAGCAACCCCTGAATCCCGTTGTTCACCAGAAGTTGGAGACGTTCGCGGACTTCCACAGAATGGTCGCCCCATGAAACCAACGAATATCCTTCAGGCAAAACGCCGGGACGATTTTTCTTTTCGATAAATTCGTACACAGAATCAACCATCGCAAGCAGGTCTTCGTTTCTATTGCGTAAAACATTAAGACCGATAACCCGTCTGCCGGAAATCGAAGAAACGTCATCAGGAATACCGGATTCCGGCGGCATGTAAACAGTTGCCAACGCGGCGCCGTCGGTAAATTCGTCGCGAATCTTGGCAACTTCGTTCAATTTGATTACCGTGCCGTCGCGGGAGGTCATAAACGGCAATTCTCCGATTCCTTGACCGTTGTAACGCCGGTTGTCGGTTCGGACATTAATTTCCTGTGACGGAGTGCGAATTGTTCCGCCCGGCGTCTGAATATTTTCCGCGCGGACAATGCGAGCCGCCTGATCCAAAGTGGTATGATAAGAACGAAGCGTATTTTCAGAAATTTCAATATCAATTTGATAATCTTTGGTTCCAACAAGGTTTACCAGAGAAATACGCGGATATCGTAACAGGTCTTCCCGCAAATCTTCGGCAATTTGGCGAAGGGCAAGTGCGGCTTCTTCGGAATCATCATCGGGACCGAGAACTCCAATGGAAATAATCGTTTCCTGCATTTTGAGCCGCTGAACCGTCGGTTGTTCAATCATTTCAGGAAGTTGCGGCGTAATACGATCAACGGTATCTTTCACTTCATTGAGAACACGGTCAATGTTTTTGACGTCGCTTCGGAGTTCAAGCTGCACAAGACCGGAACCTTCGCCGGCAGTGCAAGTAATTTTACGTACACCTTCAAGAGATTGAAGCGCTTCTTCAATTTTCTGACAGATCCCGTTTTCCACTTCTTCCGGTGTTGCACCGGGGTACGGTACAGAAACCATAATTTGTTCAATATCAAACTCAGGAAATGTTTCACGCCTAAGTTTCAGACCGCAGATAATCCCAATGAGAATAACTGCCATCATCAGAACATTCATTGCCGGAGAATTCGAAACAGCCCACTTGAAAAATTGATGTAACATTTTCGATTGTCCTTCCTGTCCTTTTTTGATGAAATGACAAAATCTGCTGAATTTTATGATAGAACACGCTATTGTATATTTCTGTAAAACCAAATTCTCAAACGATGAGTCTTGTTTTACAGATTCTTTAATGAACACCGGTTGAAAAGAGTCACAGTCTTTTTTTCTCTTTGACGGGAGGTGGTCTTCGTTTCATTTGTCAATCAATATTTAGCGGGCGACGGCAACATTTTTGTTTCCCGTATTGACGATATGAACATTTTTACCTTCAACCGGCGCGGCAAGCGGCGAAACGACGACAAGATCGGTTGGCGACAATTCTTCCGAATCGGCGTAAAACAGCACGCCGTCCGCAACGGTTGCTGCCACGCGAATTGTATGGCGGCGTAATTGACCGTTGGTTGCCGTCCAGATTGTGTTGCCGGGGAGGAGCGCTTTTTCGGGAATCTGGTACAGCGAAACGGCGGGTTTGGAATGAACGATAATGGAAACGTACATTCCTGAAAACAATGTCGGCGGTGCATTTGAGGTTCTATTTTCGCGAGTAGGAACGGCGCCGACCGACTGAGGATCATCGACTTTCACACGACAGGGAACCATTCGCGTTACGGCGTTGAGACTTCCGCCGTCCAGCGTTTTGAGAGTTCCTTCCCACGCCCATTGTTCGCCGTCGATTTCGTACAGAATCGTTACCGGAGTCGGCGAAAAAACGTAACCGCCGTTTTCCGTTCCGGTTTGACGCCATATCCATTGGAGTTGTTTCATATACAAACTGCATTGAATTTCCAGTTGCGACGTATCCAGAATTTTCGCGACGCTTGTTCCGCGCTGGACGAAAGAACTGATCTCAAAAGAATCCGAAGTAACAACGCCGCCAAGCGGCGTCTTGACTTCGGTGCGTTCCAAATTTAATTGCGCCGTCTTGACCGCGATTTCTTCTTTACGAATCGCAACGGCAAGATGATTTTTTTGCGTTTCGTAAATACGAAGTTGGTTTTCCAGTTTCTGAATCGTTTCCTCAGCGCTTAACAGCGAGGATTGCGCCGTATCTAATTCTGCAGCGGAAACGACTTTGCGTTGAGCTAAAATTTGATTCCGTTCCCAATCGCGCTTACGAATTTCGAGTTGTTTTTCCGCCAGTTCCAATTCTTTTTTTGCGTTTTCCGTTTGAACTGCATTTTCAGCAATATTCACTTTGGCTTGTTCGACGGCTTCGGTACGTTGCTCCCATTCCAATTGATAATCTGTCGGATCAATCCGCAACAAAATTTCTCCCGACTGAACAGAATGTCCCGGACGGCAATTATCCGACTTATAAATAACCCGACCTGCCACTTCCGGTACGATATCAAGTTGTCGAAACGGAATGACTTCGCCGTCGATTTTGAAATCAATACCGCCGTGACGCCGTTCAAGAGGAAAGACTTCAACAGTATCGACGGCAACGTGTTGATCGGTATTTTTCGAAACTGTTTTGGGAACCATCAAAATTCCGATAATGATTCCAGTCAGTAATAGAAGCGCCAATGAAACTGCGGAGCGCCAAAGAATGGATGTTTGGGTTTTTATCATGTTGTTCAATCGTATTTTTACCGTTATTTTTACGGCGAGCAAGCGTTGTTACTTATCTCTACTTCGCTTAATTATACTTGAATTTTTAATTTTATGAACAGACGACAAATCCGAATTTCCCGTGAATCACTAAAAATCAAAATTTCAAGCGCCAAAAGTAGATTGCTTATTCAAACACATTTTACAGAAAAAAGTTTCTTATTGTTTTACGCGGCTTAAATTTTTTACGCTTGAAATTGCGGTTTTTGAAAAATACACGGAATGCAATTGCCCTTAAAAACAAGCGTATTTTGCAATTGCATCGAAAATAAAAAACGCATTTTCAAGCGTAATGAGTAGAAACGAGGGACAAGAGTAACGCGACCAATACGCCGATGGATCGCAATTACAACGAGCAATTCGACCGGCGTAAACGCCCGCGATACATGTCGCCGCAATACAGAGATTTTGTTGAGACGTTTTCGGACAAGACGTCCGGGAAAACGGTTTCCGAATTGGGTGGAATTGTTTTTTAAGCGGGCAGAAATGTTTCCCGAAAGGACAGAAATGCACGCAATCATACGGGTAAAAATACTCGTAATAACGCGAGCAATAAAGAGCGTTACAGTACGTAAAATACGGCTTTTTAGCCATGTTACGTACCCCCCCCCCCCCGATACATTATGCCGAAGTTCAAGAAAATCAAACGCTTTGTTCAACTTTTTCATAGTCGAAACTCCTTAATGTTAAGGTTTTTGAAATTGAATTGACAAAAATCACAGTGATCTTGTCAGTTCAAGTAAATTGCATTAACCTTTATTATGAACAAATAATCCGCAACGTCAATACGAATTGTCGGAAAATTGAAATTTTTTTGAAAATTCGGGAAAATATTTTTTCGCCACGAAGAAACAAAGAAGCGCGAAGTTTCACGAAGGTTTTTAATGTTGAAAAATAAAACTTTGTCTCTTGGCGCTTTTGTGAGAAACAAATATCAAGTCATTTCTCACACAAAGGCACGAAGTCGCAAAGGAGAGTTTCCTACACAACCAAAACTTTGCGTCTCTGTGAGAAATAAAAATTTTCTGAATCTACCGTATTAGGTGTTTTTAAATAAAGTTGAATTTTGCAGGTTGCTGCTGACATAAAATTGTAAAAAGGTCATAATTACGTCTTGTATAACCAACGAACAAG
>JAISZO010000439.1 GCA_031269105.1 Planctomycetaceae bacterium
CCTTGTTCGTTGGTTATACAAGACGTAATTATGACCTTTTTACAATTTTATGTCAGCAGCAACCTGCAAAATTCAACTTTATTTAAAAACACCTAATACGGTAGATTCAGAAAATTTTATTCAAATATATTTTGCTCAAAAATACCGCAGAGCGTCGCCCTACGGACATTTTCTCCGCGTCAATGTAACGCCATGCCGCCGCTGACGTCAATGGTTGTTCCCGTCATATAACTTGCTCTGTCGGAACTTAAAAAAACAATAACTTGAGCGATTTCTTCCGTTTGCGCAATCCGTCCGAGCGGCGAGCGTTTGTTGTATCGTTCCGGGTCGGCGTCGATTTGTTTTGCAATGATGTCGGTGTACATCAAGCCCGGCAACACGGCGTTGACTAAAATTCCGTCCTTTGCCGTTTCAATAGCAAGCGACCGCGTGAATCCTAAAATTCCCGCTTTGGTCATGTCGTAGGCGGTTTTTCCGCTTGCCGAACCGCGCAACGCCGCTTGCGACGAGACATTAACAATATTCCCTGTCAATTGCCGTTTCCGCAACCGCCGCACCGTTTCGCGGCACACGAGAAACATCCCTTGCAAATTCACGTTCACGCACCTTTGAAATTCCGGCAATTCAAGATCGGCGCATTGCGGATTGGCGCAATACGCCGCGTTATTCACTGCAATCTGCACCGCTCCGAGTTTTGATTCCGTTTCATCGAACATCGCGCCGACGCTGTTTTCGTCGGAAACGTCGGCGTAAACCGGCAAAACTTCAACGCCGTACTTCGTCTTCAATTCCGCCGCGAGCGCCGCCGCTTCTCCGGCATGAGTACGATAATTGAGAGCGATATTCGCTCCTTCCTGCGCAAACAACGTCGAAATCGTCTTGCCTAATCCGGTCGCGCCGCCGGTGACAAGCGCCGTTTTATTTTTTAAGCGTAAGTCCATATAATTCTCTCCGCGAAAATAGAGTAACAACGCCAATAACGTCGGGATTTTTGAAACGGCATGGCGCTGTATAAAAATATGTCGGGTTCAATATCCGCCGCAACCGCAAGCGGGTTGAGATTCTTCGCCGCAAATTGCGGGCGTGCTTGATCCGTTCACGCCGAGCCGGTCAACGCCGCGTTCGACAAACATTTTCGCGCGGGCGGCGTCGCGGATTCCGCCGGACGGTTTCACTTTGATACGTCCCGCGGCTGTTTTCAACATACAATCAACGCCTTCTTCGGTTGCGCCGCCGCCGTTGAATCCGGTCGATGTTTTTACAAAATCCGCACCCGCCGCAATACAAATTTCCGTCGTCTTGGCGATTTCTTCAAGCGTCAGTTGGCTGGTTTCAAAAATAACTTTGACCGCGACGTTTTTCGTATGGGCAACGTCCGCAACCGCTTTGACGTCGGCGAGAACTTCGTCCCAAAGACCGCTCCGAATCCAGCCGTAATTCGCCACCATATCGATTTCGGCAACGCCTTTAGCGGCATAAAGAGCCGCTTCCGCCGCTTTGGATTCCGTGCAAACGCAGCCGTGCGGAAAGCCAAGCACGCATGAAACGTCGGTTTCCGTTCCTGCGCACAACTGAACTGCGAGATCAATATCGCATGGACGAACGCAAACGGTTTTCACTTTGTATTGAATCCCGGATTGAATCCACTCCATCGCTTCCTGCCGCGTCATTTCCGGTTTCAGCACGGCATGGTCGAGGTATCGGTTCATTGATTGCGTCATTCGTTTTTATCCTTTTTGTTAAGAGTTAAACGGTTCAATCTTCGGTCTCCGCTTAAATTTCAGTGCATTTCGCGTCCGCCGGTGATATTGAGCGCCTGACCGGTCATATACGCGGCGCGATCGCTTGCGAGAAAACACGCGACGTTGACAACGTCCTCAATTTTGGCGAGACGTCCCATCGGGACTTTTGTCGTAAAAACCTTGACAATTTCCTCGTGCGGCATATTCATGTTGGTCACATAATCGGCGGAAACGTTGTTCCAAACGCCGGTCGCTTCAGTGATTCCCGGACAAACGCAATTCACGCGAATATTCTGTTTCGCCACTTCATAAGCCAACGCTTGCGTCAGCGTAATAATCGCGCCTTTTGCGGAACTGTACGCGCTCATCAGCGCGGAACCGGTTTTGCCCGACTTGCTCGAAAAGTTGACAATCGAACCATACCCTTGCGACTTCATAATCGGTATGACGTTTTTAATGAAAAGAAACGTTCCTTTGCAGTTGACCGCATAAACGAAATCCCACGTTTCTTCAGAAATGTCCTCGATTTTTCCGCCTTTTCCCGTGACTCCGGCGACATTGACCAACACGTCGATATTCTGTCCGAACTCTTGCCGACATTTTTGTACCACCGCTTCGACCTGACTGCCGACCGTACAATCTGCGGCAAGCGATTTGCAATTCTCGCCGATTTCTGCGGCAAGAGCGTCGAGTTTTTTCTGATCGAGATCGGTGATAAACGCTCGTCCGCCTTCTTCGACAATTCGCCTCGCAATTCCCGCGCCGATTGTTCCGGTCGCTCCTGTAACAATCGCAGTTTTATTAGAAAATTCCATATTTGTTCCTTTTTGCTCAATTTCAAAACTCTTCTTCAATTTCAACGCGAAATGAAAAATGGACTTTTATATTTTGACAAATTACGCTTCGACGTCAAGCGGTTTAAAAACATAACAAAACAAAGTCATGAACGACAACATGAAAGCGTTTCATTCTGTATCATGTCGATAAATTGAGTTTTTAAAACGGCGGCGCGGATAGCAAGCAACGCGAAAATTTTCGCTCACGTTTTACTATCCCTGAATTTCTTACCTTTTATAAAGTAGATTATTTTCATTTACCACCGCACGTCGTGTCCGTATTGCGTCAGCCAATCGGCGATTTCTTGAGCGGAACGGCAGTCGGCGACGAGAAATTGACCATGAAAATTATCATCGCTTTGTTTCGCGGCGCAGGAATTTTGAGAAGCGTTAATCGCGTAGCCGCCGGGTTCGGTGCTGCTTTCCGCGCTGATTTGCGTGATACAGAGCGACGCAAGTTGATTGCGAAGTTCCGGCGTTTCGCGGGTCGAAAGTACCAGTTCGGCTTTCGGAAAAATAATCCGCAACGCGCAATACATCCGCACAAAAAGTTCGTCCGAAACTTGATACGGAATCGCAAAACCGTTTGGTCCTTCATGGATTCGCGGCAAACTAAACGCAAAAATCCTGTCGGGATATTTCGCCGTCAGTTTTGCCGCGTGTTCCATCATGGCAATAAGTTCTCGCCGCGGCTCGGCAAGTCCGAGTAAAACGCCGTAGCCGATTCGCGGCATTCCGGCTTCGGCGGCGCGTTCCAAAGCGCGAACTCGCCATTCGTAATCCGATTTCGGTCCTGCCGGATGATACTTTGCATATAACGTCCGGTCGAATGTTTCTTGAAACAACGTGATTCCGCGACAACCGCCCGCGACGATTTCCGCGTATTGTTCAACGGACGCCGGCGCCACTTCAATCGACGGAACAACTTGCATCGACCGCAAACGCCGCATGATTTCGGCAAGATATGCGGACGAAACTTTCGGCGATTCTCCCGCGACAATCAATTGACTTTTGAATCCGCGTTGTAACAAGTATTGAGATTCGCCGACGGTTTCTTCGACGCTTAAATGTTTTCGTTGAATCGAATGCGGTGCGCGAAAACCGCAATACAAACATTGATTGACGCAAAAACTGGAAACGTAAATCGGAGCGTAAAGCTGCATCCGCCAATGTTTGCCGTTTGTTTCCGTATGAGAATTATTCTGTTGCGACGAAAAATGCCGCGCCGTCAATCGCTGCGATTCTTCCATCACGGTTTGCAGCGGCGTCTCCTCGCTGATCAAATGACGTGCGGTTTCTTCAATACCTAACGCAGAATTCATTTTAATTTTTTAGATTTGTCTATTGTGTGTTTCTGATAAATCAAAAAGTTTTCAAGACGTCAATATTACTCGATCCCTCAAAGTTGGCAATAGGAAACTTCTTTAAAAACACTAAATACCCTAATTTTCCAACCTGCCGTAATCGCCTATTTATTCTCTTTTAGATCAAAAGTATCTCCATCTCTTCTGGCGGCGACGAAAATTCTATTGTAAAAAATTTATTGAAATACTTTTGCCTATCATATTT
>JAISZO010000093.1 GCA_031269105.1 Planctomycetaceae bacterium
GGGCTTCCTGTTCGCCGGTCAATGTTTTTTGACGAGGCGCCGTTTGACGTTTCTTGCCGTGCAGGGCGACGTCGAAACCTTCGGTCACGAGCCGTTTCCTCAGGTTCTCGACGCATTGCCTCGTACAAAAAAACGTGTCGGCGATTTGTTGGTCTTTCCAATTCGGTCCGTCGACATCGGCTTTGAGCAAAATGTTGGCTCGCCGGACTTTCGTGGACGTTCCCTTCAATTTTTTGACGACGGCGAGGCACGTTTGACGCTCTTCGTCGCTCAATCGAACAATGTAAATCTTCTGCATGACGAAACCTCCGTGTGTTGAAACGATCAACATACCAGATTTCGCAAATTCAGAACACCCCAATTTCTAAATATTACAAGGCAGTAGCGACTTTTACAATATATTTGTCTCTATTTCTTTCTTTCACAAGAAACGAAGATATAGAAATTTTATCAAAATAGAATTTATTTTGAGTCGATATTTTTTTATTTTACATTGGAAAAGGATTAGATATGAAGAAAATCTCATTACTTTTTCTCTTAACTCTTGTTTGGGGAATTTCGTCTTCTTTTGCGGAAGATACAAAAGAAAACGCTCAAGAGATGGTCATTGTTCAACCAACCGATACCGGCGAGCCGTTGGTCAATCCGGGAATGGGCTGGACAATGCACTTTTATTCCAACATTCCCGCCAATTACGGCTCAAAATTAGAACCGTCCGACTCGCTCGAATGGTTTCCCGGCTGCTCGACAGTTTATTTGCGGCTGCCTTGGGCATACATTGAACCGGAAGAAGGAAAATTCAACTGGGCGATTGTCGATACACCGGCGCAGCGATGGATTGCTAAAGGAAAAAAAATCGCGTTTCGTTTTACTTGCTGCGAAAGCTGGCTTCGTTGGGCAATGCCGGAATGGGTGCAAAAAGCGGGAGCGAAAGGATTCAATTACAATTTCGGTCAAGGCGTTTCAGATGACGGTAAACTTTGGGTTCCCGTTTACGATGATCCGGTTTTTCTCGAAAAATTAGAACATTTTCTCGCCGCAGCCGGAAAACGTTATAACGGAAATCCAGACGTAGAATTTATCGACGTAGGAACATTTGGCATGTGGGGCGAAGGTCATACATTCGGCGACAATCGGCTTTCGCAGGAAGAAACAGACAAAATGTCAAAAATTCATCTCGATCTGCATAAAAAATATTTTCCCGATACGCTGCTTTGCATAAGCGACGATATTTCCGGTCCTGAAAATCGTGAGGATGATTGGCAAGGAATAAAATACGCATTGTCGCAGGGCGTGACGCTTCGTGACGACAGTATTCTCGTGCAAGCACCGCCAAAAAGCTGGTTTCATGCGGAAATGGCGGATATGTTTTGGCGGACTTTGCCGGTCATTTTAGAACATGAACATTATGGCGGTTCCGTGATAAAAAAAGCATGGAGCGGCGATTTGCTTATCAAATCGGTCGAAGATTATCACGCCAGTTTTATGTCGATTCATTGGTGGCCCGAAATTTTATTGAAAGAAAATCAGGAAACCATCGAAAAAATCAATCGACGAATCGGTTATCGGCTTCAGTTGCGGGAACTACGTTATCCGAAACAGGTCACGATTGCCCAACCGTTTACGGTAGATTGGTCGTGGGCAAACGCGGGAGTTGCGCCGTGTTATCACGACGGTTTTCCGGCGCTGACACTTAAAGACAACAAGAATGGCGTCGTGTCTGTGTTAGTTGAAGATACGTTTGATATGAAATCGCTTCCGGTTGCTCCACCGGACGCCGCAGAAGTGAAAAGTGTGAAAAGCGAATTTCGCGTTGGTTTGGTCGCACCGACAACCGCACCGGGAATTTACGACGTTTATGTTTCAGTCGGACGCAGCGACGGAACACCGCAAATTGCGTTACCGCTTCCCGACAACGACGGACAACGGCGTTACAAAATCGGACAAATTGAATTGACTGCTGAAAAGTAAAAGAAGGTTAAAATAATATAAAATCATCAATTGGAGGTAACAAAGCTCTTGTCGATGTAACATAATAAAATGGAAGGGCAACTGTCGGCATGCCGACGCTCGCCCCATTTTACGCTTGCTTATGCTGCGTGCTTCTGATTCGATGGGCGACGGCAAGCGTCGCCTGCACTCTACACTTTGCGTTCTGCGCTCCCATAGGACACATTCTCGCTCTGCACTTTGCACGCTGCGTTTTCTTTGATATAATAAAATGAAAATAGGTCTCATTTTCGAGGAATATTTAAAAAGTTGAATTAATAAAATATAAAATCCAATGCAAACATAACTCATTATAATACAATCGGTTAAGTAGAAAATCGCTCAACTCAAATCGCCAAATTTTGAACACACGAGCGACAAAATTGCTACGTCCGAAAAATCGGGCGTGGTCAATGTTGTCGTGTGTGCTTTTGGCGAAGCTGAGTTGACGGCAAACGACCAACGCCCTTTTTTCATGCGCTGAATCATTCTATCATACACTATTCGGCACGGACGAAAATAATGACCTCAAAAAAGCGACGCACTTATCCAGAAATCCGGCAGGAAATCGACCTTCACGTCCGACAGCTCGTCACATTGCTGGCGGAAGAAGACCAAATCATCCGCCAAACGTTGCCGGAATCCCAAAACGCCGAAATCCCTTTGCAATTCGACGACGTAAAACGAACAATCTCATGGTTTGGCGGTTCGGTGCGGCTTGCAAAAAAACAGTATCTTTTAGTCAAAACGCTTTGGCAAAGTAAGGAACATCGTGTGCCAATATCGCAAAAATAGAACGGTACGTCTGGAAACATCAAGGAACGGACTTTTGGGATGAACCAAAGAATTATTCAAAAAACGGCAAACGATCAGCATGTGCGTTCTTCGTTCCTCAAAAACTCTTCAAAACGCTCATTTTCCTTACAAAATCAAAGCCGTAAAAAATAAATCCACTCGGGAAAATATGGGCTATAAACTCGTCTGTGATAACGTCACGAAATAATGTGACAGGGTAACAGAGAGGATTTGGTAAAATTTCGGAAACATTGGTTGCTCCCCAAATTTAAAGCCATTTTCATCTTTTTCACAGGTTGAATTTGTCATGAAGAAAAACTTTCTCAAACTACCTGTTTTACTTTTCATTGTTTTTCACAGATTACTGTTTGCCGATGAAAACATAGAATTACTGCACATCGAACCGGCAGTGATTGATTTTGGAAAAGTAAGTGAAAACAACAGTCCATTGAACTTGAATTTTAAAGTTACAAATTCAAGCGACGAATCCGTTGAAATTACCGATACACAAACTGGTTGCGGATGTACTGTTGCAAAATTGAGTAAATCCTTCGTTTTACCTGATGAAACGATTTCTGTTTCGGTGAAAATTAAAAATATTCCACTTGACCAAAGTACAAATTCATGGCATTTAACATTACTACCGACGGATAAAAAAATCAAACCGCTTGTGATTCCGACAGCTTGCTATCGTTCCGTTCCCAAAGAAGAAGCGTTAAAAAAGATATTGTTGATTGACAAAAAGACGGACACTCCAACAAAGAAAACGCAGCCGATACTCAAACCGGAACGCATTGGACTTGGCGTTGTTCCGTTGGGAGAAGAACGGACATTTGAGGTTTTAGGATTATCGGAATTGTTACCTTCGCTGACGGTGAAAAACTTGTCCGGCTTTCCCGAAGGGACAACGGTGAAATTGAATCCTGACAACGTAGAAAAAGACAAAAGAACAGTCAAAATACATATCGGCAAATCGGTCAAATCAGGTTTTGTCAAAGGAACGATATATTGGCAATGTTCCAATAATGTAGAGTTTTCAACAGAGGTACTGGCAATAATTGCTCCCGCCATCCAACAACAGGAGAAATGACAATGATGAAGAAAACATCAATAAATACTTTGGAAACCAAACGTCTTCATTATCATAACGTAATTTATTTTGTGGTTATGTTAGTGTCTTGCTTTTTCATTGTTTCTGCAATGTGTGAAGATGAACAAACTACGTCAGAATCTGAAACAAAAGAATTGACTGCCGATGACATTTTAGCAAAATCACAGGAAGCAATGTCGCAACCGTTGCATTATAAAATGACAACTAATGGTGTGGAAATGTCAGTTTATCAAAAAATGTTGCCGGATGGAAAATTGGCGTTATTGATGGACATGACTCAACCAATCAAAAAGACAACCATATTATACGGCAATCAAAGTTATGATGTTTTTTTAGAAGAGCAAACTGCAATAGACACGGGATTTATGCTGAAAAACGTCCAGACACAAGCCGCCGCGATCTTTGGGGCGAATCCCGGAATCAAAAAAAACATAAAAAAGAAAGCGACTTTATTGAGAATTACCGGCTTTCACAACCGCGACTGTTACGATATTGAAACCGTTTTATTACCGGAATCTTTTGAAACGGTTTTGAAATCATTGCCTCCAAATATGAAACAATACTTTCCTGTCAAAGAACGGTTAATGATTGACAAACAAACATATCTGATTCAAAAGAAGAATCATTTTCTGCAAATGGTGATTCTATTACAAAAATTGAATTTCAAGAAATCGCATATCAACCGGAGATGACAGATGATATATTTCAACTTCCACAAGGATTTGAAATTAAAACACCTACTAATATAAAAGAATACATATCGGAATTACGAAAAACTACAATACTGGAAACTATAGATCAACAATATGGAAATGTTTCGCCGAGTTTTTATTATCAAATACCTGAAAGAGTAGTTGTTGATCCCCCTAAACATTTTACAGAACCACCGCCGAGAAAAGGAAGAGGTAAGGAATGCCAAATGAACGTAAGGAAACCGTATCAAAGTGATTTAAGCGATGAACAGTGGCAAATCCTTGCCCCGATGATAATTTTACCTGAAGGCGGTCGTCCTCGCACCGTTGATCT
>JAISZO010000115.1 GCA_031269105.1 Planctomycetaceae bacterium
ACGTTTGTCCAGTAAGGAATTTCTCGAAATATTCAATGATTAATTTTTTTTGACAGGATTAACAAGATAGATTGGATTTTATAGAACGTCTTACTCTTGTCAATCCTGTCTAAAAAATGAGTTTTTAGAAATACTCATTACGCTTGAATATCCGGTTTTTATTTTTGGTAACTCAAAATAAACTCAACAAAATTTGAAATTTCTATTTTTAAACACGGAACGCACCGAACATACAGAAAAAATACTGAAAATTCCGGCAACTCGTCATTAGTCATACATTACCTCGCAAAATTATGCTATACAAAAAAATTCCTTAACTTGAAATCGGCGCCGTCGTTTCTTAAATACCCAAACATGTCAGCCCGTGAACTGGGGGAAAATCCGTATTCTTCGCCGGAACTAAAAATGCTTCAAGTTTTCTTCTTCGATTTCATCCGCGCCGGCGAGAATTTCCAAACAGGACTCGTCACGGTCGAATGCACTTCTTTCGCAAAATTGAGCATTCCCTCAAAACCGGCAAGCGCAATTTTGCGTTCGTGGTTGTGGTCGCAAAAACCAATTCCCATTTTATACGCAATCGGACGTTCTTTCACGCCGCCGATCAGCAAGTCTGCTCCTTTTTCAAGAATAAATCGGGAAAGTTCCAGCGGATTCGCGTCGTCGCATAAAATCGTTCCTTCGTTGGTGATTTCTTTCAGATATTCGTAATCTTCCGCCGCGCCGGTTTGCGAACCAACCACCACCGTTTCCATACCAAGATGACGTAACGCCTTCACTAACGAAAACGCTTTGAACGATCCGCCGACATAAATTGCGGCGGTACGTCCTTCGAGATCGCGACGGTACTCGGCTAATTGCGGCAATAATCGCGAAACTTCGCTTTGCACAAGTTCCCGCGTCCGTTGAGTGATTTCGTCATTTTTGAAAAATCCCGCCACGTCGTACAACGCTTTCGACATATCTTCAATGCCAAAATACGACGCGCGGAGAAACGGAATCTCGTAACGTTCCCGCATCATTTTTGCCAGATACGTCATCGAACCGGAACATTGCACGACATTCAATTTTGCGCGGTGCGCGCGTCCGACGTCTGCAACTCGCGCGTCGCCGGTAAAACACGTCGCTACGTCAATTCCCATCCGGCGATAGTAATCTTTGATCATCCATGTTTCTCCGGCAAGATTAAATTCGCCAAGAATGTTAATCGTGAACGGAGAAACCGGCGTTTCTTCGTCTTTGGCGAGAAGTTTGAACAAGGATTCGCATGCGGCGCGGTAGCCGTCTTTTTTCGTTCCTTTGAATCCTTCCGAATGAACCGGAATGACCGGAATCCCTTTTTCACGCTGTACGCGGGCGCATACCGCGTCCACATCGTCGCCGATCAAACCGATAATGCAAGTGCAATAAACAAACGCGGCTTTCGGCTGATAACGATTGATCAATTCGTTCAACGCGGCGTATAATTTTTTTTCGCCGCCGTAAATGACTTCGCGTTCGCGAATATCGGTCGAAAAACTGAGCCGATGCAATTCGGGACCGCTCGACGTCGAACCGCGTATATCCCAAGTATAAGCGGCGCAGCCAATAGGACCATGAATCAAATGCAGCGCGTCGGAAATCGGATACAACACAACCCGCGATCCGCAAAACACGCACGCGCGTTGACTGACCGAACCGGCGGCGCTTGCTTTACCGCAAACAATTTCACGGTTGTCTTTCCCTTTTTCGAGAATTTGCGGCTTTCGCTCGTCGAGAATTTCAATCGTACCGCTCAAGTTGGTCTCCTTCCATTTTAACGCTCCAGTTATTGATTGCCGATGAAATCATCAATGCGGATTCGAATTGAAAACAAGTCATTTTTTAATGGGATAAAATGGTAGAGTAGAACGAAACTTTAATCGGCGAGATTTTATGATAAGATTTCTAAGCAAAAAAGACGCCGTTTTTTCTTTTCTGGAAAATTCAACAGAACTTGTTGTTTTTCAAAAGGTTAAAACAAAATCTAACAAAAAGGCGTCGCTACAAAACTGTTTTTTTATGAAAAAAGCGACCGTTTTGTAGGAAGCGATCTTTCAGAATCGCCCAAGAAAAAAAATCCAAGCAACTTTCAAAATTTCATGTCCGTTATTGCTATGAATTAAAAAAGAGATTATAATTTTACCGAGTAAATAACTTTAATTCTATAATCTTACCAATATCGAAGTGCGAAAACATCTTTATGATTACTTATCAAGCGGAATTAGTTCTTGACGTTCAAGCCGAATTAGGAGAAGGAATTTTTTGGCATCCGACAGAAAGACGTCTCTATTGGCTTGATATTGAAGGACGATCATTCAACAAATTTGATCCGAAAACGCGAATCAATATTGCCGAGCAATTGGATCGACGGGTGGGATGCGTTGTTCCCACGACGGAACGATCGTTTTTGTTGGCGGGCGAAAACGGAATTGAAGAATATTGGCCGGAAACCGAAGAATGGGCATTTCTCGTAAATCCCGAAGAAGACAAACCGAACAACCGGCTTAACGACGGCAAAGCGTCTCCCGACGGACGTTTTTGGTTCGGTTCGCTGAACATGAATCACGAAAAAAATCAAGCGTCGTTTTATGCGATGGAACGCGACGGAACAGTTCGGAAAATTCTCGCGGGATTGACCAATTCCAACGGAATCGCATGGAGTCCGAATGGCAAAACGCTTTATCATATTGACACGCCGACTCGTCAAGTTTCCGCATTTGATTACGACGCGGAACGCGGCGGTATTGATAATCGTCGGATTGTCGTGCAATTTCCCGATTCGCCGGAGTACGGTAATCCCGACGGTATGACGGTGGATGCGGAAGGAATGTTGTGGATTGCTCATTGGGGCGGAAGCCGCGCGACGCGATGGAATCCAACAACGGGAGAAATCCTTGCCGCCGTAAATGTTCCGGCGTCGCAAGTGACGTCGGTTGCATTTGGCGGCGAGAATTTTGATACGCTTTATATCGCGACAGCGCGGCGGACGTTATCTCCAGAAACTCTTCGTCGTCAGGCATACGCGGGCGGCTTATTTGCAATCAAACCCGACGTCGCAGGGTTGCCGGTTCATTTTTTTCAATGGGAAGAAGATTAAAAACGCAAATAAGATTCAAGATAAATCATCCTATTGGAAACGGCTAAAATTTATTTTTCTCTATTTTTGTAGCTTTCTATGATTTTTTACATTTGTTTTTCAACAATCGAATCGTTGCCTTATCTAATTTTCCCGCAAAAAATTTATCCAAAACGGCTTGAAAAACGGGCGAACGGTTTTCCACTTGCGAGAATAATGTCATCGAAGAATGTAATTTCATACCGTCCACGCTACCGAAAATCGCATTGGCGTTGTTTGTCGGCAGCGATAATAATATCGTTGAAATTTCAATAAGCCGCGTTCCCAATAGATCATGTTGGAAGTACGCTTTCGCTTCTTCCAAATCAGTAATCGCATAATATTTTGACGTTTTACTGAAACCCAACCCGGCAATTTGAGGGAAAATATACCACATCCAATGACTTTCTTTTTTTCCATTTTGAATTTCTGAAAGCGCTGCGAAGTAAGCTTCATTTTGCGCTTTTATAAACCGTTCTAAATTGTTATTCATATTTTTCCCTTATAACGATATTAAATCCGAAATTGAAAATGATTCAATCCATCGCGGTATCAAACACGCTCGTAAATGGCAAAACATTTCCTTCGGGATTGTGTTCTTTCCAACTATTGTGGTCGCTCAAAATCGCAAAAATCACGAAAGGAAAGCGATTTTGAAATTCCCTTTCTTGAAAAACTTCTTTAAACAATTCCGCCATGTGGCGAGGCGGATTCCTAAACGCTCCGCAACCGAAAGCCCCTAACACAAGAGTATCATGATAATGTTTTCCGGCGATACGCAATATATTGTCCGTATTTTTTCTTTTGTCGGTTTTATTAAATTATTAACAATACGGTATTGTCCTTTAACAATTTTCAATTCAGGTCTGTTAATTGCCGGAACTGTAACAACTGAAACTTGAAAAGGGTTGTTTAAATAGCAATAGCCGTTTCGTTCCGAACCTCTAAAAACGACGATTCCTGCGGAATAAACGCCTCCGGTTTCTCTATTAAGCGGATAATTTTTATCACTCTTGGGAATTCCGTATTCTGTTGCATAAAAAGCATATTGATAAAGAGAAATAAATATGTTTGAGCGGCGGAAGATGTTTTCTTCTTGCGCTCCGGCGCCGCCAGGATTTTGGCGGTTTGCCATATTCAAAACGCAGGGATTATAACCTGCATTTATCAATAAACCCGCTGTTTCAAGACAATCCGCTTCAATGACGGAAAATCGGGTTTGCCGTATTTCAGAGTGTTCTTGTAATTTAGGAATCGATTCAAAAAATTCCGTATTTTCTAACGCTCCGCCGTTATTAATACTGATAAATTTGTTATCCAAACAATATCCGCCGGATGTTACAACTCTTACCGTCTCTTGAAATATTTCCGCTCGTAATTCACGAAAACCGGTTTTGATTTCTGATGCTTTCTTGAATTTCAACAGCCATTCCAGCGGATTAAATGATTTTGCAACATTAAGCATTTTTTCATAATCATTGTTTTTTTCTTTTCTCTATCCCGCGCCAAATAAAGTTCAGAAAACGCATTTTTATCCGATTTTAAAAATTTTACGCAAAATCTACTTAGTAAATTCTGTATTGGATTAGAAATTTTGGGCGTCGTTTCCAAATTAGGCAAAGCAGTATTGACAAAAATTCTCCTTTTTGAGATAGTAACAGTATTGTTACCAAGAAGTTACGTTTTTTCCAAAAAGGATGCTCTCATGAACAAGGAAGCTATTATCGCTGAAATATTGACAAAAGTCAAGTCCGATTTGCAAAATTATGTGG
>JAISZO010000155.1 GCA_031269105.1 Planctomycetaceae bacterium
CTTTCGGACTTGGTTTGGGAGCGCCGTTTCGATGAGCGGACGAAACGCTTCCAATCCATCGCTGCGTCAAGCCGCTTGAGAAACGGGTTGAATTTATAAATCCTGGCGAGTTGACGCTCCGCCGCAAACGAATGGTGCGACATGATATACGCTTCTCCCGAAAAAATTTTATTCTAATCTATGCGACTCTTTTGAATAGGATCGGTGTGAGAGGTTCCCTTGATCTGGAAATAAAGAAATGGGTTTCGTATTTTAATAGATCGTAATTTTGTTATAATGGAGCGACTACTCTCGAGATCAACTTGTCCATCAATCTTCACGAATTTTGTTAATTTTATGTCGCACCAAATGATACGTTTTCTGGAACTCTGGAAGACCGCCGGACTCCAAAACCGGTTGGAAGACGCTTTATCGTATCTCGTGCAAGGTTTGTCTCATTGGGGCGTTATACGGCGTATTCTTGTGTTGCAATGGGAAAACGCACTCGGCTACGTTGAACCGCTTATCGATTATTCGCCGGATAAAAACGACGTTTCGTTACGCCGGAAAGAATGCGATTCGGCGACTCTTGCGGAATTAAAATTGTTGTATGGCGGACGCCCGATGATTGCCGTCAAAAATATCATGCATCTCCCGATACGGTTTGTCGAACAATTTTCTTTGAAGATTGACGAAAACGCCGCTTTATGGCTGAGTTGGCTGAAACATCGGAAACAGCCGTTTTCGGAAACCTTGTTGCTCGTCGATTTCCTGCCGCGATTTCGGCAAGAAAAAACGGCGGAACAAAAACGCGAATCGCCGGAATTGAACGCCGCTTTATTTGACGAATACATTCTCGAATGCGCGTCCGTTTTGGGAATCGTTCTGGAACGCGAAACGGCGTTTCGCCGCTTGTCGCAATTGCGCGAGACGGCGGAAGCGGAAAAAGAAGCGATTCTTACCCGTTTCGGACGCCGCGATTTGTCTTCGGAAACGATTATCGGAGCCGATCAGGGTTTACGCCGCGTTCTGGAACGCGTGAATTTGATCGCCGCGACCCATTCGCCGGTCCTTTTGTTTGGCGAATCCGGTTCCGGCAAAGCGTTGATCGCGCGGACGATTCATCATCGGTCGTCGTTTGCACCGTATCCGTTTTTACGGGTCAACTGTGGCGCTATTCCCCGCGAATTGATGGATTCGCAGCTTTTCGGAATGCAGCCGCCTGGCGCGTTTTTGCGAACCAACAACGGCACGATCTTTCTGGACGATGTTCATAAATTAACCGTTTCGGCTCAAATGCGGTTATTGCAGATATTGGAAAACGGCGTGCTGAAACCAATCGGCATGAACGAACAAATTCCGGCGCAAACGATTCCGATAGAAATTCGGGTGATTGCCGCAACGGATCACGATTTGCGGTTGTATGTTTCCGAGTCGCAATTTAGCGAAGAATTATGGTATAAACTTGCCGCGTTTCCAATTCGTTTGCCGTCGTTGCGTGAACGGCTTGACGATATGCCGGATTTGGCGAAACATTTTGCAGAACGCGCCGCGACGCGGTTCGGATTGCCGTTGGCGACGCCTTCCGTGCGGGATGTTGAATTTCTCAAACAATATTCGTGGCCCGGAAATATTCGAGAATTAGGCGCCGTGATCGATCGCGCGGCGCTGCTTGGAAATGGGAAAACGCTTGATATTGCGACGGCGCTTGGCGTCCCGAACCGCGATTCGCATCGCGGCAATGATCCAAACGGCAAACGCCGTATTCACGATAAAAACCGATGGGCGGCGTTTCAATCGGTGGAGCCGTTTGAATCTTTAGAAAAACGGTATCTCGAATACGTTATCAGCGTGACGCAAGGACGAATCGAAGGAGAACACGGCGCCGCCGAACTTTTGGAAATCAATCCTAATACGTTACGTTCTCGATTAAAACGGCTTGGTATCAACATTCGGATTTTCAAAAATGACAATAAATAGATTTTGACTTCAAAAATTTTTTTAAAAAACGTATCGGCTTTGAACGTTTGGCGTTTATAATTAAAAGAGATAAAAAAAATCGTAAAATTTATAAAGAATACGGATTCTGCAATGAAAAACAAAAGTCATTTTTCGAAGATTTCCCCAAATAGGACAAATGATCGCAATGCGTCTATCAGACAAGGATTTACGCTCGTTGAAATCATGCTTGTCTTAACGATTATGTTAATTATGGCGTCGATGGCGTTTGGTTTTACAAGCGGCGTTTTGAGTTATTATCGAATTCGGCAGTCGGCGGACGACGTGCAAGCGGAGTGGACGCGATTGCGAATTAAAGCGATGCAAGACGGTTATGTTTATTCTTTTCGCTTTTCCTACGGCGGAAACCGCTTTCGCGTTGACAAGGTTCTTGATCCGCATTTTGCCGCAAAGTTTTCTACGCCGGAAAGTTACAATTACGACGACAACGATCCGCGACTCGACAAAACGATTGATCCCGACGAATTGACGGACGATGATTATTATCTCCCCGATCCGGAATCGAATGTCGGACAAGAAGCAGCGGAACTTTCCGCAAAAAAACAACTTCAAAAAGATTGCTTTTTTGCGGATTGTTATGTTAAACCGAATGCGCGGGAAAAATATTATGAAGGCGAGAATCGTTATTCGTTCAACAGCGGCGATTGGTCGCAACCGATTCTGTTTTACCCCGACGGTACCGCGTCAACCGCTACGATTTTATTGAAAAACGCTCAATCGCGCTGCGTCGAGTTGCATCTTCGCGGTCTGACCGGAGCTGTTTATAAAGGAACGATTTGCACCGAAATCACTTACGAAGGTTATCTGGATGCAGGAAAAACAATAAATTAAAATACTATTGAAAAATAAATATTGTCAAGGAAAAATAAGAATGTCAATTTCGCGCTTCGCGCTTCCTACTTCAAATATCCGCAAACGTTGCGGTTTGACGCTGATTGAAATTATCATGTCGCTATTTTTTCTGGCGGGATCGCTGGCGGTCGTTGCGAGCATATCGCGCACTTCCATGACGAATGCGGTTTCAGCGCGCGACGCGACGCAAGCCCAATTACTTTGCGAGAGTATTATGTCGCAACTCATGAACGGCATGATTGAATTTGAATCGGCGTACGACAAGCCGGCGCTTGATTTTCCCGACTCCGGCGCGTCAAATCCAAACGACGTCAACAATTATAAATGGACGTACTCGATAGAACTCAACACGTTGGACGATTACGGACTTCTTGAGGTCGTCGTAACCGTAACGCAATATTTGCCGAATAATCCGTCGCGCGAACCGATTTCGTGCCGATTGGTGCGTTGGGCGTTAGACAAAGCCGCCGTCAAAGAAGCCCTCGAATCCGAATCCGCCGTATCCGGTTCGGAAACAACGACGACGTCGTCAATATCAACGCCTGCAAATTGATGAAGTAAGCGACATTTTGGAGAAATAATAATGAATACTGAGCGTCGGCGTCCTAAAAACGAATTAAAATTTTTTATGAAATAGACGGAAATATTTTATGCGCGTCAAATTTCCTCGAACAACGCAAAACTTTTTTTATCCGGCATTCACGCTGCTTGAAACGTTATTGTCGCTTTCGTTGTTGATGGCGTTGATGTTGATTATCGGAACGGCGATTGACTCGCATCTTAATAATCAGACGAAAAGCCGGTTGCAGGTTGAGGAATCGCAACTTGCACGGACGATTCTCAATCGAATCGCCGCCGACGTTCGCGCGGTAGTTCTCGACCCGGAAACAAAAGAAAACGGCGCTTCGTCAAACAGCGAAACCGCAACGGCGGCGGAAACGTCCGCCGATTCCGCAAGCGAAGAAACGGCGGAAAATATAGATGATACGGAATACGCCGACGATTTTGAAAATAATATTATTGGCGTTAAAAAAGGGATTCACGGCGGACTCGATTGGCTGCAAATCGACACGATGCGAACAATGCCGGGAGAGCGTTTCAACTATCAAGCCGACAATTATCATTACGGCGCTTACGACGAAATAGAACAAACGCCGGAGCTTGACCAATTGGATTGCGGACAAAAAACGGCGCTGTATTATCTTGGTTACGATACCGGAACCGTTGACGCGGACGAAGAATATCAGAAACGGCAGCAAGGCACAAGCGTCGCGCCGAACCCGGATGGGCAAACGTGGATGGATTCGCCGATTCGCTACGGGCTTTATTACCGCGAGATGAATCGGCTGATGACGCAATACGCGATTGAAGAAGGATTGGATTCGGCGGCGAATATGTCGGAACGCGACGAGCATCTCGCGCCGGAAGTCGATAATATTGAGTTTCTCTATTACGTCAACGACGATCCGAATCACGCGATTGAAGAAGGCGAATGGCTTGAAAGATGGGACATGGATGCGGAAGGCGGAAAATTGCCGCTTGCAATTCAAATCACGTTGTCGATTCGCCGCAAAAGTTACAAATCGACAATGATTCACAGCTTATTGTCGTCAAACGACGAACAGGATCGTATTGTCAAATATTCGCTGATTGTTCCGCTTTCGTCCGAAATGATAGATTTTTCGGAAGTCGCGACAGAAGAAACGACGGAAACAAGTCGGTAATGAAGTGAAGAGTGAAAAGCTAAAAGCAAGCGTTCCGATTCTTTCCTTGACTCCGTATTGAAGTTGCGATAAAATTTTTCCAATAATTCAATTTGAGCGCCGTAAGCGGCGCCCGAAAATTTTACCTTTGATTTTTTATTCTTATGATGACTGGACGCGATTGTCTTTTGAAATTATTGGCGGGGGAAACGCCGGAGCGGATTCCGAACATGCCGATTACAATGATGTTTGCCGCCGACACGCTGGGCGTAAGTTATCGGGAATATGTTACCGATTACCGCAAATTGGCGGACGCTCAAATGACGACGGCGGAAAAGTATCGGTTGGATTACGTTTCGGTGATTTCCGATCCGGGACGCGAAGCGTCGGGTTACGGCGCTATGGTGCGTTTTTTTGACGACCAGCCGCCCGCTATTGACGAAGTGAACGCTTTGCTTGCTGAAAAATCTGCGTTTCAAACGCTCAAACCGCTTGATCTGTTTCGCGAAGGAAGCCGGACGCTCGATAGGATTCAGGCGGCGGAACTTCTGGCGAAAAACGCCGGTCAAACGCATTTCATTGAGGGCTGGGTCGAAGGTCCCTGCGCGGAAAGCGCGGACGTCCGCGGTATCAATCGGTTGATGCTCGATTTTATGGACGACCCGAATTTTGTGCGGGAACTGTTCGATTTTACAACGGAAAACGCAATTCGATTTGCCAAAACGCAAATTGACGCGGGAGCCGATTTAATCGGGGTCGGCGACGCTGCGGGATCGCTGGTTGGTCCGAAAATTTACGAGCAATTCGTGTTGCCGTTTGAGCAAAAATTGATTGCGGCAATTCACGAAACCAAAGCGAAAGTCCGTCTGCACATTTGCGGCAACACGACGCGAATTACGGCGTTGATGGCGAAAAGCGGCGCGGATTTGATCGATTTGGATTCTATGGTCGATATGAAAAAGGCGCGCGACGCGATGGGAGAGCGGCAAATTCTCACCGGCAATCTTGATCCGGTTAAAATCGTTTGTCACGGCGATCCGAAGCAAATTACCGAAAAGCTAGCGGAATGCCGTGCCGCCGCCGGAAAGAATTATATTTTAGCCGCCGGTTGTGAAATCCCTCGCGGTACGCCGGACGAAAATTTACTCGCGTTCGCGGAATTTGCAAGATCGGAGCAAGTTTAAGAGTTAAAAGCGAATCGTTAAAAGTTTCGCAAGCGGAATTTTTAGCTCTGTGGCGAAAACAATCATTTGCCCAACTTTTAACGTCTTTTGCGGCGAACAATAAAGAGGTTTTGATCTTTTCTTTATCCCTCTCCAAACGCGACGGCAAAGGCAACTGCGTGAGATTTACAGTGTGAAATTGAGATTTGCACTTCTTTTATCTTCTTTTTTTGCGCAATCTCCGCCATCCCGCCGGAGAGAACGACGTAAGGTTTTCCGTTGGGCGCGTTGAGAATTTCAATGTCGCGCCATGAGGTCCCTTTGAGCCAACCTGTATCAAGCGCTTTGAAAATTGCCTCTTTTGCCGCCCAGCGTCCGGCGTAATGAGAAATTTCTTGCTTTCCGACGCAATAATCATTTTCACGTTCCGTAAACACGCGGCAAGTGAACGATTTCCGATGTTGCTCCAGCATTCGGGCGATTCGCCCGCATTCCGTAATATCAGCGCCGATTCCAAGCGTTTGCATCATTTTCTCCTCATTTTCGACATTCAGCCGCCAAGTTTCAGATATCAGATTCAGAAACCCGTGTTGGTATTCAACACGCGAAAGTACGGCAAATCACTCAATTTTCCCTCCATCGGCAAAAGCGTCTCCTCATCTTTTATAAAAATTGGCAAACAATGCTTGAGTCAAGAACAAAGTTTTACTATCGGATTCCCTTTATTATGAGGAAGCGCCCGCTTTATTAATTGCCTCTTACTCGTATTAGTAAAGCAAGCGTCCCGTTCCGTTGATCGGCTGCGCCGCCAAGATGCCGTCATCTCCGCCTCAAAACTGACGCGTGTATGGAGCGATTGTTTTACCTAATTTTAACCATTACTTTTTGCTAGAGAAATTATTTTCAAGAAAATTTAAAAAATTTCCACATTCCTCTTGTTGAATTTAAGATTTTGATGTATGCTAGAAACCAATCAATGAAACTTTGAGGCAAAAATTATGTTGATTTTTGCCCGTCAATTTCAAAAAACAAAAAAATGTAGAAGGAGTTTCGACTATGAAAAAGTTGAACAAGGCGTTTGATTT
>JAISZO010000208.1 GCA_031269105.1 Planctomycetaceae bacterium
GTGACCACGCAAAGTAATCATTTATTTGCTTCGCTGGTGGCGTATGTTAAATTGGAAAAGCTAAAGTTTGCCCACAAACTAAATCATTTTGCTCTCAAAGCGAAAATCTACTGGGCGGCTTCCAAAGCCGCCTGGATCGAGCTGGGGAAAATGAAACTTACCGATGGTGCATAACATGAGTTATGATTTTCAACCATTGCAGAATATTCCTTCTGCACGTTTTACTCTTTCTCATTACGGTTTTCCCGAACCGGATTTCGGTGAACGGCGGACGAATCGTGTTCGTTATATTATCATGGGAATTGGAATTTTGATGATTGTTATTGGCACGTGGCGAATGATTCAAGAACGCCGGGAAAGGATATGAATTTTCAAAAACGATGTTTTTTATTCTTGATGCTGACTGTATTATGTTTGGCAACGAGCGTTCCGGCGTCAAACCAATATTTTTCTGTTTACAATGAATACGGTTGGTACGCTTTGAGCGTCAATTCTCTTTACGACCGCGCGTTACTTTCTTAATTTTGAACCGGTTACAACGGCGGGGTATTCGATTTATGTTTATCACATCATGCCGGAAGACGCGGACGGCGATAGGCGATAGCAGTTTTAAGCGAAGCGCTTCAATGAGTTTTTCAACATTCTACGATGTTTGTCTATCATTTTGACAAACTGTTGAAATAAAATTCTTCACTCCTTTGATAAACATCTGACCCCAAAACGGTTGCCTGTATGGCGGAATGTAAAAATATGGTATAATTATTGCTAGAGTATGAAATTTTTTATTCAAATTTCAAGATTTTGAAAAAGGAGTTGCATTGTGGCGGAGTTGACGGAATCGGTCAACGGGCTGATTAAAGAGTTGAGTCAGTTACCGGGAATCGGAAAAAAATCGGCGGAACGGATTACTTATTATTTGTTGAAGGCGTCGAAAGAGGAAGCGCTTGCGTTGGCTGACGCAATTCGCGCCGTCAAAGAAAAAGTCCGTTACTGCAAACAATGTTACAATTTGTCGGAACAGCAGCTCTGCGAAATTTGTCGCGATCCCGCTCGGGATTTATCGACAATTTGCGTCGTTGAACAGCCGCGCGACCTTATCGCGATTGAAGCAACCGGCGCGTATCGCGGACTTTATCACGTTTTGCTTGGACGGCTCGCGCCGCTGGAACAAGTGAATCCTGAACATTTGACAATCGCCGCGTTAATCAAACGTGTGAAAACAGAAAAAATTCAGGAAATCATCATGGCGACCAATCCGACGATCGAAGGGGACGGCACCGCCCTTTATATTATGAATCAACTCGATAGCGCGCCGGTAAAAATCACTCGATTGGCTCGCGGAATCACAACCGGAAGCGTTCTCGAATTTGCCAGCAAAGAAATGCTCTCCGATTCGCTTTCCGGCAGACAAAGTTTCCGGTGAAATTTTATCCGCGAATGTCGCGAAAATTTACGAAAAAAATCATCAGAGTACGAAGCGTGTAGCAAGTGAAAAACTTTTTGTTTTACCTTTCACCTTAATTCAGGAGTTTGATTTTGAGATTATCGTTCGGTCAGGAACTCAAGCAGGAACAAAAGACGATTCTCACGCAGCGGATGATCCAGTCGATGGAGATTCTGCAATTGCCGTTACAACAGCTTGAAGAACGAATCGAAGAGGAAATGGAAAAAAATCCTGTTCTCGAAATGCAAGAAGACGAGCCGAGCGAAGAAGAGCGTAATGAAACGGCGGACGACTCCGGCGAGCCGTTTGAACGCGAAGCCGAAATGCCGGCGAGCGACTCGCCGGATCAACAGGAAGATTTTCAAATTGCGGACGATTTCGCGTCGATTTACCGTGACACGATTGACGAGCGTCCGATTCGGTCGCAAAATTGGTTGGAACAAGAAGCGGATCGGCAGCACGACGCGATGGCGAATATTCCCGTTCAGTCGGAAACGTTGCAAGATTATTTGACGGAACAATTAACGTGGTTCGACGTCTCGCCGGAACTTCGGGAAATGACCGTTCGTATCATCTCGAATCTTGATTCTAACGGTTATCTGCAAACCGGATTGAATGATATTCTCGGTATGCAAGCGACCGAAGAAGACCGCCAATTAGCGAAACAGGCATGGCGTCTTGTGCGGAAACTTGATCCGCCGGGAGTCGGCGCGCGGGATTTGCGGGATTGTTTGATGTTGCAACTGCGGTTCGATATGCCGTATTACGAAGCGTTGCGGGCTATTATCGCCGATCATCTGGAAGATTTGGAGAAAAACCGACTACCGCAAATTGCAAAAAAAACCGGCTTTCCGATCAATGAAATTCACGAAGCGATCAATGAATTAAGGCATTTAAATCCGCGTCCCGGCGCGTCGTTTCGGGAACAAACCGCGCCGTATGTCGTGCCGGACGTTGCGGTCGCGGAAGACGACAACGGAAATTATAGGATTCAGCTTGACGAAGGACGCACGCCGCAACTGCATATCAGCAACTATTATCGCGACTTGATGAAACATAATGAAACATCGAAAGAGACGAAAGATTATATTAAACAAAAAGTCGGCGCGGCGCAATGGCTGATTGATTCCATTCAACAGCGTCGCGCAACGTTGACCCGCGTTTCGCAGGCGATTGTCGATCACCAGACCGAGTTTTTAAAATACGGCGCGGCGGCGATTAAACCGTTGAAAATGCAGCAAATCGCCGATAAAGTCGGCGTGCATGTTACGACGGTTTCGCGCGCGGTTGACGACAAATGGATACAAACGCCGCAAGGAATTTTTCCGCTCAAACGCTTTTTTAGTAGTTCGGTCGCCGCGTCCGACGACGAAGAAAATATGTCGCAAGACGCGGTGCGAGTCAAATTGCAGGAAATCATCGACCGCGAAGACAAATCCAAACCGCTCAACGACGAAGAATTGACGAAAGCGTTACAAGAAGAAGGCGTCAACGTCGCGCGGCGCACTATCGTCAAATACCGAAAACTCATGGGAATTCCCAATTCGCGCGAACGCAAAGTTTGGACGTAATGAAACCTTAAACGCAAATGAGAAATTTTATCTGTCGCGAAAATTCATGAAAAAAATCTTGTATTTTTCGCGATAAAATAACGACAAAAATAAACTTTAGAGATTCTCGCTTTTTCCAATGTCTCGATTTTTCAATACGATTATTTTCTTCTTTGTTGCGCCGATTTTGATCGGTGAAAACATTTCGGCGACAACAATGGGACTTTCCGCAAACGATTCCGAAACCAAAACGCCGCAGCCGGTTTTTATTGACCGAATGGAAATCGGCGTTCGCGGCGCATATAAAACCGGAGAATGGACGTCTTGCCGCGTTTTTTTCAAACATTCATTGCCGCCCGACGCTCGCATTACGCTGACAATGCTCGATCCTGACGAAACGTCCACTTGTTTTTACGCGGCGTTCCACGAGATTTCAGAACGGCAAGCGGCGTTTTCGGCAACCGCGCTGATTCGTCCGGGACGCGATAACGGAACAATCGTCGTCCGCGTAGAATCCGATCAAAATTCCGGTCAAACGGTTTTAGCGGAACGTGTTTTTTCGCCGCGTCCGATAGATAATACGTCAAGCTATACAACATCCGGCGACGCGACAAACGACGCGGCGCAGACGTCGGGCGATTTTTTTCCGCCGCCGATTCCTTATGAACGTCCGGTTTTCCTGACGCTGACTTCGGGCGACGTCGGACTTGAAGATGCGTTTAGCGTCATGCCGTTTCGTGAAAACGATAAACCTGTCGTCGTTCGGCTTTCTTCGTTTGACGAACTGCCGGACAACGTACAGGCGTATGAAATGGTTTCGACCGTCGTGTTATCCGCCGATCCGAAATTGTATTCGGGAATTACGCCGGAACATCCGAAATTTGTCGCGTTACGGCGTTGGTTGCAAATTGGCGGCGTCGTCGTTTTCAACGCCGGAAAAGGAAGCGAGCCGTTATTATCAGGTGAAAAAGCGCTTTTCGCCGATTTTTTACCGGGCAAATTCGGGCGAATGACGCAGCTTCGTCTTTCCAGTCCTTACGAAATTTACGTCTCGAAATTTCAGCATGAAACCGTAACGCCGATGACGATGACCGGAAACGACGAGTCGCCGTTTCTCGAAGCGCCGTATTTTACGGAGCCGCAAGGAATTGTCGAAGCGGCGGATAGCGATTTGCCGTTAATTGTCCGAACTGCGAAGGGACTTGGAACGCTCGTTTATATCGGCGGAAATCTCGACCTTGCGCCGCTCAAAAATTGGCGGGACCGTCCGATTCTTCTTGCCAAATTACTCGGCGTTGCGGAACGAGTTACGCAGCGCGAGCGCATCGAGGGCGATTCGCTTATGCAGCGCGGTTACAACGATTTGTCCGGTCAATTGCGAAGCGCGCTCGACCAATTTGAAAACGTTAAAGGAATTTCGTTTACGTTTGTCGTCGTTTTGCTTACCGTTTATCTCGTCGTCGTGGGATTCGGCGATTGGTTGTTGGTTCATAAAATTCTCAAACGTCCGATGCTGACGTGGCTAACGTTTCCGTTTTGGGTAATTTTGTTTTGCGTTATTGTTATGGCAATTCTTGCGAGAACGCGAACGAAAGACGTATTGGTCAATCAAACGGAACTCATCGACGTCGATACGGTTTCCGGCGCTGCGCGGGGAACGGCGTGGATTGGAATTTACAGTCCCGACGACAGACGTTTCGACCTGAAATTTGCCGTCGATCCCAATGCGTCAACCAGCGAAACGTCCGCGAACGCATTTTTCAGTTGGTTGGGACTTCCCGGCAGCGCGTTAGGCGGAATGTCGCCGCGAACCGTTTCGGCGGCGCAATGGGATGCGTCTTACTCGCTTGTTTCGCCGCCCGATACTATTCGCGGTTTGCCGATGCAAGTCCGCTCAACGCGAATGTTGGTTGCCAACTGGGAGACCGCGAATTATCAAAACGTTCCGGGAGTTGCAAAATTTGTCGAACAGGAAGGTCTGCCGTGCGGGCATCTGATTAACGCGTCGCCGTTTACTTGGGAACAATGTTTCATTGTCTATGGACGCTGGATACTCTCGCTCGAAACGATTAAGCCGGGTGAAACGGTGGAAGTCGGAACCGCCGCGCGACGCCGCGATTTGCGGACGGCAATGTCGGGCGGACGCAATGTTTTTGAAGACCGTCATTCGGCGAATCAGATTATTTTAGGACGTTACAACGCCGAAGCGACAAACATTCCGTATATTTTGCGAAGTATGATGTTTTACCGCGCGGCGGGCGGATTCGACGAATTTGGACTGCACAACGCCTATCAACACGCCGTCGATATGAGTAATTTGTTGCAAACCAAACGCGCGGTTCTGATTGCCGTCGTTTCCGACCCAAAAACCAAATCAGCCAAATCGTCTTCAAACGAATTGGAGAAAAAATCCAACGACGCGGCAAATCCGTCTCCCGCAAAACAACATTACGGTTCGCAAATCGTAACGACCTCCGACGGCAAAGAGACCCCGCTTGACGTTGCCGGACGAACAACCTGCTTGCGTCTTGTTTTCGCGGTTGAGAATAATGGACGCGGAGATTGAAATAATCCTTTGTCCAATTTTTAATTTTTCACTGGAATGTTTCCATGAACAACATTTTAGAACAAATCATCGATTCTCGGCGTAAGGATTACGAATCGCCGCAAATTTCCGAGTCGGAACTTCGGGAACGGTATCTTGCGCGAACCGATTTCCGCTCATTTCGCGCGTCGTTACAACGCAAAGCGGCGGCGCCCGGCACGGCGGCAATCATTGCGGAAATCAAACGCGGCAGTCCGTCGAAAGGATTATTCGCTCCCGATCTTGATCCGATTGCTTGCGCGAAAGATTATGAAACCGGCGGCGCGGCGTGTCTTTCGGTCTTGACCGAGCCGAACTACTTTTTCGGTCGGTTGGACGACTTAATTGACGCGCGAAAAAATTGCCGGTTGCCGGTTCTGCGAAAAGATTTTATCGTGTCGGAATATCAGACGCTGGAAACCGCGTTGTATGCCGATTGTATATTGTTACTCGCCCGAAGTCTTGACGCCGAAGAACTCAAACGTTTGCACGATTTGGCGTCTGAACTGCGGTTAGACGTTTTGGTTGAAGTTTTCGACGAAGCGGATATTGAAAAAATTGCGCCGTTTCATTTTCCGTTGATTGGAATCAATCGCCGGAATCTGGCAACGATGAACTTGAATAGGACAAATACGCCGCGTTTCGCCGGATGTTTTTCGTCCGACCAAACCGTCGTCGTCGCCAGCGGAATTGATTCAAGAGCGGATATTGAACAAGTCATGCAAACCGGTATCGCGTCATTTTTAATCGGCGAATCTCTCTCCAAAAGCGCAAACCGCGTCGAATTTTTGCGGCGCTTGGCGGCTTCGCGGTAAAAGAGATTATTCTATTCAAAAGGTAAATTCCTCTCTATTGACATGGAAGAATCGTTTTCGGAAGTTTCTTTTACTTCAACCCTTTCGGCATAAACGGCAACGACGAAGATTTCAGCAAATAATTATCCACATGAAACGCCATACGCCGTCCGCCGTCGATAGCGCGCACGACAAGACTCGCGCCGGTTTGCATGTCGCCTGCGGAAAAGATGCCGGTTGTATTGGTCATTGACGTCAGCGGATCGACGCGCACGTTGCCGCGTTGATCGAGCGCGACGCCAAATTGTTCTAACAATGCGTCGTATTTTGGATGCACAAAACCAAGCGCAAGCAATACGAGATCGGCGTTCAGCGAAAAACCGCTGCCGGAAATCTCTTCCGGTTTGCCGTTTTTCCAATCGACGGAAACGCAATCCAAACCGATCACGCGGCTGTTCTCGACGCGGAAACTTTTCGTATTGACCGTCCATCGCCGATTGCCGCCTTCCCCATGCGATGTTCCTGTCCGCAAAATATTGGGCCATTGAGGCCAAGGCGTCAGCGGATTTTCGCGTTCCGGCGGTTTCGGCATAATTTCAATTTGTTCGACATGCGACGCTCCCTGACGTAACGCCGTGCCGAGACAATCGGCGCCAGTGTCGCCGCCGCCGATAATGACGACGTTCTTGCCTTTTGCGTCAATCGTACTTCGCCGCCCTTCATGCACTGCGCGATTCCCGGCAATCAGATATTCCATCGCAAAATAAATTCCGTCGGCGCTTCGCCCCGGTACAAGACAATCGCGCGGTTCCATCGCGCCGCCCGTAAGACAAACCGCGTCGAAATGACGTCGCAAGTATTTCGGCGAAATGTCCGTTCCAATCTCGACATTCACTTCAAATCGGACTCCTTCCGCTTTCATCTGATTCAGCCGCCGGTCGATTCTATATTTTTCGAGTTTGAAATCGGGAATCCCAAACCGTAAAATTCCGCCCGGCGCAGAATCCCGTTCATAAACGACAACTTCATGTCCGGCGCGGACGAGTTGTTGCGCCGCCGCCAATCCCGCCGGACCGCTTCCGACAACCGCAACGCGTTTACCGGTGGAAATCGGCGAAAGAATCGGTTTAATCCAATCTTGACGCCAAGCGTATTCGACAATCGCAAGTTCCAATTGTTTGATTGTCACCGCCGATCCGTTGATTCGATGAACGCACGACGCTTCGCAAAGCGCGGGACAAAGCCGTCCTGTCCATTCCGGGAAATTGTTTGTCGAATGAAGCAAATCGCTTGCTAATTTCCAGTTTTCGGTAGCGACCAACTCGTTAAATTCAGGAATCGGATTGCCGAGCGGACAGCCGACATTATGACAAAACGGCACGCCGCATTCCATACACCGCGACGCCTGCTCATACAATTCATCCAGCGTGAGTTGCAACGCAAATTCGTTAAAATTCGTCAGACGTTCCTGCGGCGAAAGATACCCCGCGTCCTGACGCACAATGTCAAGATAATGTTGTTTCGATTTCATGATTGTCGGGTTAAAAAAGGTTTTTTCGGAGACGGTTTTTTGTGAGTATAAAAATCAAAGTTGATAATTTACTGAATAAATTAACATGACGCAATTTGTCATTGTACCCAATTTGACAGAATTGACAAGCTTTGGCAGGAAATTTCTAAAGCCAACCTCTCACAACCGATCCTATTCAAAAGAGTCGCATAGGTTAGAATCAAATTTTTTCGGGAGAAGCGTATATCATGTCGCAAGATTTGTTTGCCTCGTTTGCGGCGGAGCGTCAACTCGCCAAAATTTATGAATGGAATCCGTTTATCAGGCGGCTTGACGCCGCGATGGATTGGAAGCGTTTCGTCCGCTCATTGAAACGGCGCTTCCAAACCGAGTCCGAAGGGCGGCCGTATTCCTGTTCAAAATTCTCCTTCTCAAGACGCTTTATAATCTGTCCGCCGCAATGTTCAGTAAATTCGTCGGGATTTTCGGCGTTTCGCGTGGAACTTCCGCTTACCTCTGTCGGACTTATACGATTCGCCGGGCAACTTTTCCGGTCTCCCGGATAACTTGTCGGGAAGCGCCGCGAAAGTTTGGCGACACGCGCGAGGAAAACGCGGAAATCAAAGCGGGAACATCCTTTTTTGGTTTGTCTTTCGCCGGAATCGCAAAAACTCTGGACGGATTTTTTCGACCAAACCGGAGCGTCGGCATTCGTCCTGCAAGGACGAAATCATGCATAACCGTAGGTGAAGCACCGCGAAACCTACGGACGCGAAGCCGCGCGAGAAGAAAAGAAACTCCGTAGGAGTTTCCCATGAAAATTCCCCTCCTGTGGAGGGGTGATGGTCTGAAGTTAAAAGTTAAAAACGAAAAGTGAAAAATGGCAGACCGAAATGTCGGCATTCGTCCTGCAAGGACGAAATCATGCATAACTGTAGGTGAAACGCAGCGAAACCTACGGACAAGACAGCGCTGAATAAATAAGTCCCGCAAGGGACGAAATAAAGTGAAACGCTCGCGCGAATTCTGGAACCACCCCGTCAGTCGGCTGCGCCGTCTGCCACCCTCCACCGGAGGGGAATTTTTAGCTTTTAACTCAAATATTTCCTTCGCGCTTCTTCGTGGTAAAGTTCAATCCTTGCTGACGCTTCGGGGCGTTATTTTACCTTTTCACTCTTAACTTTTCACCTGCCGGATAAGATTGTTTTCTAATCAAACCGCTCCCCAACGTTTTCGTAAAAACCATTCCGTCGAAAGCGTTGCGGTAAAAAGAATCAGAAACGTCCATGTGTCGTAAAGCGTTTTTTGAGTTTCGCGTTGTTCGACAAGCATGTCCGCGCGATTGGCGAGTTCGCGGAGAAGTTGCGGAAATTCTTCCGGCGTAATCGTTTTTCCGCCGGTCATTGCCGTCAGGTTCTCCAAAACCATCAGACTTGACGCCGGATTGTCGAGTTCGGAATTTCTGTCCGCTACCAGAAATCGCGCCGACGCCGTTTTGACGGACTCTTCTTTGACCGGTTCTTCCGGCTGACGCTCGTTTCCTTGCGGCGACGTCTGTACGGAAGCGTTGATGCGGTAATCGCCGGACGTTTGCGTTGCGCGAAAGACGCCGGTTGTCGCGCCGTTTTCGTCGGTTAATGAAACCGCTTGCTCTTTGCCGTCCGGCATTTGAATAGAAACCGCCGCGTCGGGACGTAAAATCTCCGCGCCGTTTTTCGCTTTGGCTCGCACGCGAAACTTAACATTTTCCCCCGGCGTAAACCGCGTTTTGTCCAATTCAATCCGACATTCGCCGCCAAGTAAATCGTCCGATTTGGCAAGCCATAAAATCACTTGCCGCCAAAAACGCTGATGTTCCGCCGCGTATCCCCGCGTCCGCCATCGCCACGTCGAATCGGCGGCAAACGCTAAAACTCGCCCCAAACCGTAGTTTTGCGTCGCCAAAAGCGGCGTTGTTTCTTCGTTGGAAAGATTTGCGGAATCGGCGTTTTCCAAAATCGGCGATTCGTTCGGCAAAGAATGAACCGGCGCGGCATAAGCCAATATCTGCGCGGTTTGCTTTGCGCGTATTCGATTCGCGCCAAGCAACGGCGGCAACGAACGCCATATTTTGTCGTTTGCGGAAGCGTTACTGCGAGCGCCCGGCGCGAGTTGTAAAAGATAATGCGATTGAAACTGAGGCGACTGCCGCAAACGCACGTCGCTCCAAATATGCAAATCGTTTCGTATCTCGGCGTCAAGCGGCTGACGATCCAACGACGTCATTTCAATCGGACAAACTTCGGCAAGCGGCGTTCCGGCGTAACCGCCCGCTCCAAACGAATGAAAACCGCCAAGCATGATCAATCCCGCGCCGTTCCGAACATGTTCGGCAAGCGACGTTAATTCTTCTTTCGCGAACGCCGACGCGTCAATATCGCCGAGAATATACGCCGCGTAATGATTTTGCGGAGATTGCAACCGTTCCAGCAAAGTCCCTGATTTTCCGGTTGGAATGCGAATGTAATCTAACCGAATATCCGGCGACGTATTCAGCGACTCCCGCAAATAAGTCGATTCGTGCCGCCATGTTCCCTCGATATACAACACGTTCAAGCCGCCGTCGATCGCTTGCACAAACTGACTGAGCGAATTATTCGCGGCGGTTAGTTCTTTCGGTTGTTCAGGAACGGAAACGGTTAATTTGCAAAGTCCCGCATTTTCCGGCTTGTAACGAAATTGAAACGGTACGACGCTGTTGGAAGAATCCGCCGCGTATTCCTGCCGCGCGACTTCGGTCATTTGTCCGGGCTGTAGAATCGGCGACGTTTCAAAAAGTAAACAAACCGGAACGGGACGATTGGCGTATCCGCGCACGCGAATTTGTCCCGAAATAAGAAGCTCGTTATGAAGAAACACGCGGTCGTTCGCCGACAAATCCAGAGCCGCGACGTCTTGAATTTCATTTTGCAAACGCTCCGACTCTTCCGGCGTTTCCAAACGCACCGCAAAAATCGGAACGCCGACGTCGCGAAAATGCGCGGCGATTTCCTGCGGCAAAAGATTGTACGGCGGCTGCGTCCGCGTTTGCTGCGTTCCGTCGGTGAATAAAATTGTTCCGAGCAAACGCTTTCCCGCCGTTTGTTCGAGCGTTTGCCGTAACGCGTAACCGATAGCGGTTTCCGCGCCGTCCGCTTTTTCAGGAAACCGAACGCCGTTCCGTTCATACGTCAACGGCGTCAACGAACCGTCAAACGCAAACGGCGTCAATTCGTGGCGACGGGAAATTTCGTTCAGCGCGTCGATAGACGAATTGATCGTGCCGCACGCGACGTCGTAGCGGCTTCGACCGTTGGACTGCGCGGAAATCGACATGCTTTCGGAACGATCCGTCAAAAGAACAAGCGACGTGGAAAGTTTTGTGCGTTCTATAAAAATTATCGCCGGACGCAACATAGCGAACAAAAGAAGTAAAACGCTGAAAATACGAATCAGTAAAATGATCCGCCGTTGTCGGGGCGAACAACGATTTTGACGCAGTCGCATCATCCAAACGACGCCCGCCGCCGCGATTGTGAAAATTGCGACGAGCAAATAACTGTCGAAAATAGGAGAAAAGATCAGCCGGGTCACTTCATACGATTAAACGGGATTGTTTCTTGGTCGTCATTGGAATTCCACAACGTTTTTGCAACCGCCAATGCCTGACGCGTTGCGGCAACGTCGTGAACGCGAAAAATTTGCACGCCGCGTAACGCAAGATAAATCGTAACGGCAAGCGTTCCCGGCAAACGGTTTTTCGGGAATCGCGAATTGTCCGTTCCGGTAAGAGCGTCAATAAAACGTTTTCGCGAAACTCCGTACAGAAGCGGCGATTCCAATGCGTGCAACGCTTTCGTTTCGCGCAGCAACCGAAAATTATGCTCGGGACTTTTGCCGAAACCGATACCGGGATCAAGCGTGATTTTTTCCTTCATAATGCCCGCGCGAATCAACGTTTGTTTCCGCTCTTCAAGATACGCGGCGACTTCCGCAACCACGTCGTTGTAACGCGGCGATTTTTGCATCGTTTGCGGCATTCCTTGTTTGTGCATAAGACAAACGCCGGCTCGCGTTTCGCATAAAACGGATAACATTTCAGGATCGTCCGTTGCGGCGGAGATGTCGTTCACGATTTCCGCGCCGGCGGCAATCGATTCCCGCGCCGCCGCCGCGCGGTAAGTATCAACGGAAATCGGCGTCGTTGTTTTTTCATGAATCGCCGCAACAACGGGAACCAACCGCCGGAGTTCTTCCGTTTCGTCGATTCGTTGCGAACCGGGCTGCGTACTTTCCGCTCCGACGTCGAGAATCGCCGCTCCTTCTTCAACGAGCCGCAACGCGTAATCGACCGCCGCTGAAACTTCCAATCTTTTATTACGGTAAAATTGTCCGCCGTCGCTGAAACTATCCGGCGTAACGTTGATAATTCCCATCAAGAGCGGTTCGTTATTGAAATTCAGTTTTTGAGTGCGAAGACGCCAGTAGGACATGAGATCGTGAAAGAAAAATTTATGTATTTCGCGTTGAAAAACGTAATGGTTTCCATCATCTTAATCTTGTTTGATAAATTTTACAAGACGTCCTGAATGAAATTTTCCCGATTATTTGTACCTTTTCATCCGCCAAAACGTATCAGAAACCGGATTTTAAGGTGGGTTTGCCGTACTTTCATGTACTTGAAAGCAAACGCCATCGTCCAACCTCTCGCCCGTTCCACCTTCCAACGCTGATGTTGTATCTCGCCGTTTGCTAAATCCGTCCGTTTTACCGTTTCAAACTCCCAGCCATAAATAGTCGCCCCTGAAAAACCATATATATCCCTTAAAAATAGCGTTGACGAGCGTTTTTTGTTTGTTCAATCGCGAACTCGTCATTCTCGCAAACCAAATTCATTGGTCTCGTTTTGAACGCAACAAGGGAGACAAGACTCTTTCCTATGAATTTCAACAACTATTGTCGACTTCCCAAAAGTTATTGACGCAAGAGAAGAATAGCAAGCATAAAATTTATTCGTTGCATGAGTTGGATGTTTGTTGCATCAGCAAAGGGAAGGAAAAGAACCGTTATGAGTTTGGTAATAAAGTTTCCGTGATAACAAGTAACCGATGCAGTTGGATTTTGAACGTTGAGAATTGTCCAGCAAATCCTTACGACGGGCATACG
>JAISZO010000174.1 GCA_031269105.1 Planctomycetaceae bacterium
GCCGGCGGAATCGAAGAAGACGACGTCAAAGAACTCGTCCGGGTATTTCAAAATTTCTTTACGGAAACGACCGTTCGCCGTGAAGCCGCCGGAAACAACGGCGCCGATCCGTCTTTGCCGCTATTTCAGGAACCGAAACAACCGGATTCCTTGAATGGTCCAACGACCGTCTCCTATCATGACATGAAGCAAATTTCCGAATGGTTAAAAAATGTCAAAGGAGGACAATGTCAAAATCTTTATGAGTTTTTAGGTTTGACGCCGAATGAAACAACGCAACAATTGCTGGACAAATCCCAGAAAGAAGCCGACCGCGCTTTGAAAATACCGAAAACAAATCATGAAGCGGATTATTTGAATAAAATCAGCGGAAAATGTCTTCTGTATTTCAAAAACGAAGAAAACCGCAAAGGATATTATCGGGCGTCGAAACGTTTTCCTTTTGATAAATTTTGCGAAAATAAATTGATCGTTTTCGCGAAAAAATTTGGGAAAAATAATAACACAATCTGGGAACTCTATCAGCAATCCATTCAGGAGACCGTTCAACTTGGTTATTCTCAGGAAGAAGCGGATTGGCTTGTTTTTGATTTCTTCTGCAATAAGAAAAAATGCCCGCATCCGATTCCAAGTATTACGGAAACTCCGCAACCTGATAAAAGCCCGTTTCCTCATATAAAAACGGCGCTTTCTCGTATAAAAACGGCAGTCGAACAATTATGGCGCAATTGGAACACTCCGCCGGAAACGACTGTCGTTAATAAAACGGAAGGACAATTTGATTCTCCCGACTTGCAGGATTTTACGGCGGTTAAAAAGAAATTCCATTCGCAAAAATCTTTTTCCGTTTTGGAATTAAGTATTATGTTTGATTCTCTTAATGCGTTGCAGTTGAAAAAAACAACGTTGCCAAATCCTGCCGCCGCTGAAATCACGGCGCTTCGCGCCGCGGTTGCCGAAAAACTTGCGGAAAAGGATTACAAACAATTGTTGTTTGACAGAGCGTTGCGGTGTTACGACGCCGTGTTGGATTACAATCCTTACGAAAGTTTGGCGCGTGCGCGGAAAAATTTCATTGAGAATTTCAAATCGGATTTGTTTTCGCAATTGAATACGTTGGCTGCGCAAAATAACGCCGTTGATTGTACTCCGATCATCGCCGAACTCTATGCAAAATTTCCGACCGATCCCGAAACAAACGATTATTGTAAAAAAATCGAAAAGCAATTAGCCGATATTCCTCTGCCGGTAAAAGAAGAATTACAAAAACTGATCAACGAAAAACAATGGTACAAAATCCATCAACTTCTTTCCGTCAAACAAAACGCTCTTCCCGTGAATTATCAACCCGTATTAGAACGCGCGCAACAAATTCTTGCGAAAACAAACGAAACATTTACCGCGATTCGTAAAACGCTGCAAGAGAATCCCGGATTAGCGCAAACGCAACTCTATCAATTGAAAAATACGATTTCGGATTATCCTGAATTTGATTCCCTGAATGAAGAATTTGAAATGAAAAAAAATCATTCTGCGGAATTGGAAACGGAATTGCAGATTTTATGCAAACAAAAACATTGGATTCATGCGGAAAACCAAACGCGGGAATTTTTATCGCGCGCTCCCATCAAATCCATTGGATTGAAACAATACGTTCAAACTATTTCCGCCGGCGTTGAAAATTATCAAAATAAATTGCGGCTGTGGACGATTTCTCTTCTTGGGTTGCCGACATGCTATTTTTTCATAATAGTATTTTTCGCGTTGTTTTTTCCGAAAAATTCTCAATCGATTTCTTCAAACGCCTTTTTTTCCAGCGTTTTGATATTCTCTGGTTTCTATGTTGGTTTGAGCGTTTTATTGTTTGCCTTACGAAAAAAAACGGAGACTCCCAAAGGAATGCGATGGTATTCTCTTCTCGTCTTATGCCTTCTTGTTTCTTTTTCCGCGCTGTTTCTTCAATACAATCAGAATATTCTGGAAAGCATAAACAACGCCATGAGGGAAAAAATGCAAAACGACGATTCGTTTAATCCGGAAAGATTTCAAAATACGATGCAGTATTTTTTCGCCGTATTATCGTTTGGTTCGAATTGGTTTGTGATTTTAGGACGTCTGTTGTTTTTGCATTCGTTTATTCATCGCGCCGTTTGCCGCGAAAAATTTTATCCGTTGGGAAAACTATTCTTATTAAGCGGAGGAATGATTTTAATTCTCTTGTTGCCGGAAGATCGTTTGTTTGGATTACACCATAATCCGTTGTTCCTTGGTATTGTTATTTGGACAATATCATGTTGGATAGTTTTTCGGGATTATCGAAAAAATTTAGACTCGTCATTTGGTATCGATGATTTCAAAGCGTATTTACAACGGCGAATATTGATAGCCAAATTAAGGAAAAATAAAAGCGATTTAGGACAAATATCGCTTTTAGAAACCAATTGGTATCAGGAAATTGAAAAGACAAGAGTTCGTCAACAACGCCAAACGGCGGCAAATCAACCGGGACCATCGCAAAAAAGGCAAGATTTTGTAAAGAACGCGTCGTCGCCGATTCCTCAACAACCGCCGACGCCTCCAATACAAAAAACAGCGTCGTCGGAAAACATTCCCGTTCCCCCGATACAGAAAATTCCGGTACCGGGAGCGGTTCCCGTTCCTCCGATAACAAATCGCAAACAAAACTAAAAATAATGTAATAGATCCGTGGAATTTTCGTTAAACATTTGTCAACATAAGGTAGGCGGCGTTTCGCCGAAACGTCGCGTCCTGATTTATGGAGGATAACCGAAACCGTACAACAACACGAAGCGCCGTAGTTCATCGGATTCACAGACGCCTTACGGCGTCCAACCTTTCGGCGAAAGGTTGGCTACCTTGTTATTTTTAACCATAAAAAAACTCCACTGATATATTACCTAAAAACAATCGTTTTACTAACAACACTTTCTCATTTTTAAATAAAAACTATGTCCAAAACTAAAAAAATTCTTGGTATCGATCTTGGCACAACGTATTCCTGCGTTGCTTATATTAACGAATACGGTCATGCGGAAGTGATTCCCAACGCCGAAGGAGAACGCACAACGCCGTCGGTCGTTTGGTTCGACGGTCGCCGCGCCGTTGTCGGTCAGGAAGCGAAAGAGACGTCGAACATTTATCCCAATAACGTTTGCAGTTTTATTAAACGAAACATGGGAAACGACGATTTTACGTTTGACGTGGACGGCGTCGCTTATACGCCGGAACACGTTTCCGGTTTGATTTTGCGGAAACTTGTCAAAGACGCGTCGCAATTTCTCGGCGAAGAAATCCGGGACGTGGTTATCACATGTCCCGCGTATTTTTTTATCAAAGAACGGGAAGCGACAAAAATCGCCGGAGAAATCGCCGGTTTGAACGTTTTGCGGATTGTCAACGAACCAACCGCCGCCGCGTTTGCTTATGGTATCAAAGCAAATGAAACGGCTAATGAACGCTTTATTCTTGTTTACGATCTCGGCGGAGGAACGTTTGACACAACGATTATCCGCGTTTCAAAAAACGGCGCGGACGTCGTTTGTACCGACGGCGATCATCAACTTGGCGGAAAAGATTGGGACGACCGCCTGGTTCAACATCTCACAAAACGTTTTAACGAAGAAACGCGGCAGAATATTGATCCCGCCGACGACGCGGAATTTTATTATGAAATTCTGCAAAAAGCGGAACAATGTAAAAAACAATTAACCGATAAAATATCCGCGAAAACAACGCTTTCTTATCAAGGGAATAAAGCGCAAATTGAAATCAAACGCGAAGGATTTGAACAAATGACGGAAGACCTTGTCGAAAGAACAATCGGGTTGACCCGTTCCGTCATTTCTATCGCCGGAACAAAAGGATGTAAAAAAATCGATCAAATGATTCTTGTCGGCGGTTCGTCGCGAATGCCGATGATTGCCAACCAATTACAAAAAATATTCTCCGTCAAACCGCAAATTTTTGAACCGGATGAAGCGGTTGCCAAAGGTGCGGCAATGATCGGAAACAATGCGTATTTACAAAATTTGATCGATGAAAAATTGAAATGCCGTTCCGGTGATTCAACAATTGAAACCGCGTCTTCGGCGGACGTTGCGGCGGCGGCAGAACAGGTGGCGGCGGAAAACGGTTACTCGCTTGAAGTTGTTACAAACGCATTAAAACGGGCGAAAAATGTTTCCAGCAAAACGTTTGGTATTACCGTACTCGACGGTTACGACGAAAAAGGAAATCCGCAGTTGTCGGTCTCGAATCTGATTTATCGTAATACGCCGCTTCCCGCAGAAAAAACGGAACAATACGCGACCATTGCGGCAAATCAAACGATTGTTGTCGTGGAACTTGTCGAAAACAGTTGCGACGCTCCGCGTCAGGGACAACAAGAGCCGGTCATTGCGCTGGAAGAAACGGCTTCGCTTTGGAACGGCGAATTACCGGTGAAACCGAATTTGCCGCAATATTCGCCAATCGACGTAACGTTTCGCATTGATGAAAACGGACGGTTGATTATTATCGCTTACGATCCGGCAAGCGGCGGCAAACTTGAAAAATCTATTCCTGATCAAGATCATTTCTCGACGGCGCAAGCGGCGACAAAACGTTGTCGTGATTTGATTGTCGAATGAATTTTTTTGAAACAAGCGGGACATTACTATGGACAACATCTATATTAAACTTGAACTTTTTCTGGACCCGCCGATAATCAATCCGGGCGAATTGGAAAACGAACTCAAGAACAAACTTATTCCTGATTGGAATAAGAAGATTAATAATAGTCCGAAATATAAAGTCATGGTAGAAAAAGCGCGCGAGTATATCCAAAGAGACCTCGCGTCGCTTGGGTTAAAAAATTGCGCGGATATAGCAAAACAAGAAAAAAATAAGTCGCTAAACAGCATGATTACCGAACTTGAGCGAGATGGTATTCTCGAAGAATCGGAATATAAATTATTGACGAATAAGTTTCCTTGTTTCACGGAAAACACGATTAAAAAACGTTTGCATCTTCCTATTACGCCGGGATTCAAAGAACCTGAAAAACCAACAAGCGATCCTAACGCGAAAGAAATTTCTATTGATGAAATGGAAACAATCGCTGCCGACTTAAAAATAATTGAAAATGGAAATTACAAAGATTTTTATGAATTATTGAGATTAAACAGAGCTTGTACCACAAAAACGTTATACGACAAAGCAAAAGAAGAACTGGAGAAAAATCGGCGAGTTTCAAATAAAACGGGAAGAACGCGAAATCCGAAGAAAAAAAGCCGCCGTCATGGAAAGCAACATCAAAGATATTGTTGCAAAAAAACGTTTATTTGAGGCGGAAAAATTATTAAGCGAACTCAATGTGATTTATCCTGAATCCATTGCGCTAAAAAACGAAGGAAAATATGTAACGGAAACATTAGCGAAACTCCGCCGCAATTTAACGCGTTTGAATTCTTGTCCATCGCAACAGGAAAAAATTGATTTATGCGAAGAAATTATTGAAACGGCGGTCGATTGTTACGAAGCCAAAACTGCGTTAGAAAAATTTCCTCCGTTACCGCCGCAATCGTTGGTTATCAAAGAATTACCGACAGGTTTTCAACTCCATTGGACTGCGCCGCAAACAAAACGTTCGCCGAATTACGTTATTGTCCGAAAGCAAGGCGGCGTTCCGTCGTCGTCCCAAGACGGCGTACAACTCGCTGAAAATTTAACGCAAACAACTTATACCGATTCATCGTGCGTTATCGGAGCAATTTACGGTTATGCTGTTTTTTCTCAGCGCGGCGAACAAATAGAAAACGTCGGCAGTAAAACCGGATTATTGCAGATTGTTGGCGAAATCCGAAATTTGCAAACATCTCCCGATAATTCTTCCGTCGCAATTTCGTGGACGCCGATTCCTACCGCAACAATAAAAATCACTCGATATCAAGGCGACGCGCCGTCTGGAACGGGAAAAGAAATTTATCCGCAAAATCCGGGACGATTGCGCGATACCGGTTTGATCAACGGACAAGTTTATACTTATAAATTTCAGACGATATTCCAAAGCCCCGAAGGTAAAGATGTCGTCATGCCGGGAAAAATTATTTCATGCAAACCGACGATACCGCCTCCGGATGTTTTCGATCTCAAAGCGGAAATGTTGCCTAATGATAATATTCGTTTCCAAGGGACGCAGCCGAAACGCGGAACAGTTTATCTTTTCGTAAATAAAACTTCGCCCGCAAAAGGAACAATTATGCAAGCCGGTCTTGCTGAATTGATTCAACAATTTGGTCAACCGATTTCATCCGCCGAACATGGGACAACAAGATGGCATAATACGGAAACTGGTTTTCGTTTTATTGTTCCGGTAACATTGCAAGATGGAATCGCCGTCTTCGGACAATCGATTTTGACGAGTAAAATTGAAGAAATTCGTAATCTTCGATTACACAATTCAGGAACGCATTGGTATTTACGTTGGGATTTTCCCGAAGGAATTGATCAAGTTCTTCTGGCGTATCGTAATGATCAAATGCCCGACGGGAAAAATGATACAAACGCCATCCGAAGAATCGTCACTCGCAAAGAATATAAAAAAAACGACGCCGTATCGTTTGCCGGTAATCAGAATTATTATTTTATTGCGTTTTCGTTGATTGAACGGGATGGAAAACGTCATGTATCTCATGGAATTCGGCGGCAAACAATGAAAGTCCTCGTCAAATACTCGTTGAATTTTCGTAAGTCAACAAACGGAGATATGGAAGGAATTTTGGAAATCCAAGCGAAAAACGCCGATTCGCTTCCGGCATTTATCGTAAGAAAAAATGAAGAACATATTCCGTTACATCGAAATGAAGGCGTTCAAATTGCGTCAATTTCTCCGTCGCTCAAGAAACGCGGAAGTCTTTTGATTGCGAAAACGCACTTAGAAATTGTCTTCAAATAGCGTTTTGTATTGAAAAAGGCGGAGTGAATGGTCTTGCGTAGGTGGTGAAAACCATGTTACGCTTCCGTTTTCGAGGAATGAAGAACCTTAATCACGG